>JBFEQR010000001.1:0-24259 GCA_041549425.1 Yoonia sp.
CCTGCGCATCAACAACGTGATCGAGCCGCACGAATATGCCACGGATTTCCCCGCCTTTATGAAAGACCCCGCCCTGCGCCGCCGCAATATCTTTGCCTATATCGATGCCCGCGATCTGGGCCATATGGTGGATTGCTGCCTGAAAACGGACGGGCTGGGCTATCAGGTGTTCAATGTGTCCAATGACGATGCGTCCGTCGGCATTCCCTCGGACGCGGTGATCGCGCAATTCTATCAAGGCTTGCCGGTCAAGCGGCAGATGCGACCTGACGAGACCTTCTATGCTAATGACAAGGCCAAGCGCATGGTCGGCTTTGCGCCGCAGCATTCGTGGCGGGACGTCTTGGAGGGGTAACCATGCGCCAGCGGCTTTTGCCATGACAGAGGCCAGCACAGTGCCGATGTTTGCGCGTTTTCTGGGCCCCGATTTCGAAACCCTTGGTCCGGCCCTGCGCGCAGGCCACGATGTGCAGGACAGCTTGTCTTTGGCTGGCCGTGCGCGGGTCACGCGGGGCAAGTCGCTTTGGGCACGGTTTCTGGCCCGCGTGTTCGGCTTTCCGCCTGCGGCGGATGATGTGCCTGTCTTTGTCGTGATGACCGCGCAGAACGGGGGCGAGTTGTGGGAACGGCGTTTTGGCGACGCGCGCTTTCGGTCGTTCCTGAAGGTACAGAACGGTGCGATGACCGAACGCTTTGCCCCGTTTACCTTTCGGCTGGGCCTGCATGTGAAGGATGCGCAGGTGTTCTATCCCGTTGCAGCGGGCCGGTTGGGCGTGATCCCCTTGCCCCGATGGTGCCTGCCGCTGAGCGTTGCGCGCGAATACGAAGCCGAAGGCAAATTCCACTTCGATGTGGCCCTGCGCGCGCCTTTCACGGGGGCGTTGATGGTGCATTATCAGGGCTGGCTGACGCCTGCGCGCCCCATTGCTCGCGACAGTCGCGCGCCCTAGATAGACCTCATGCGCCTGTCCTTGTCCCTGATTGCTGCCCTTGCCTGTCCCGTCGCGGCCAGTGCCCATCCGCATGTCTTTGTCACCGCCGGTGTCACAGTCGTTTTTGGTGAAACCGGCGAGGTCGCGGTCAGGCTGGATTGGCAATATGACGAGCTGTTCTCGCTTTTGGTGACCAGCGATCTGGGTCTTGATATGGATGGTGATCTGGTCCTGACCGCAGCAGAGCAGACCGTGCTGGACGAACAGATTGCCGCATGGCCGCCTGAGTATCAAGGTGACCTTGAGGTGGCGCAAAATGGCGAGGTGCTGCCCCTGTCGGAAAAGCAGGATCACAGCATGCGTTATGAAAACGGGTTGTTCCTTGAGGCGCATCTGCGCCCTGTGACGACGATTGCCGATCCCGAAGCGCCGCTGCATATCCGCGTTTTCGATCCCAGTTTTTACACCGCCTACGAACTGAAAGATCCGGTCCGCATCGAAGGCCGCGACGACTGCACCGTGGAGGTGATCGCCGCCGATCTGGACGCCGCCTATGCGCTGGCCGAAAGCCTGAACGCGGATATGAGCACGCTGGACACCGGCCCTGATGAGGCGTTTCCCGCCATTGGTGATGCCTTTGCCGATACGATTGTGGTGACATGCGCAGCGCCCTTGTAATCCTTGGGCTGCTGGCCGCGCTGGCGCTGTGGCTTTGGGGGTTCGGCGGGGCCGATCAGGTGTTGCGTTTCGCCACACAGGCCCAGCGCGATGTGCAAAACGCCATGGCCGCAGCGCTGCGTGATTTGCGCGCCGGCACGCCGGGCGCTTTGGCGACCTTGTGGGGGCTGTGCTTTGCCTACGGGTTTGTCCATGCCGCAGGGCCGGGTCATGGCAAGCTGGTCATTGGCGGCTATGGCACTGGATCACGGGTGAGCGCGCGGCGGTTGTCCGCCCTAGCGCTGGGCGCGTCACTGGCGCAGGCGGTCACGGCGGTTGTGCTGGTCTATGCGGCAGCCTTTGCCCTTGGGTGGGGCCGCGTGCAGATGACGGGGCTGGCGGATGATGTGCTTGCACCGCTAAGCTATGTTCTGATCGCGGCCGCGGGCGCGTGGTTGTTACTGCGGGGTGTGCGCATGTTGCGCGCGCTTGCCGGTCCGGCGGGTGCGGTTTGCGCCACCTGCGGCCATGCCCACGGCCCGACGCCGGAACAGGCGGCGGCTGTGCATGGCTGGCGTGACGCGCTGGTCGTCATCGGGGCCATTGCCGTGCGGCCCTGTACCGGTGCGCTGTTCCTGCTGATCCTGACGTGGCGTTTCGGCATAGATTATGCGGGGATTATCGGGGCTCTGGTCATGGGATTGGGCACGGCGAGTGTGACGGTTCTTGTGGCGCTGGCCTCGGTCGGGTTTCGCGACAGCACCCTGCAACTGATCGGCCACGGGGCTGTCGCGCGTGCCGCGGCATGGTTCCAGATCGGGACCGGCGCCATCGTCACCACGCTGGCGCTGCAACTGGTGATGCGCAGCCTGTAATTGCGCTGGACCTGTGCGCGCTTGCGGCCTACTGCTTGGGCTATGCAGCCGGTGGTCCAGACATATCCCGATCACGCCAGTGCGATCTGGAAACTGGGGATGCCCCTGATCCTGAGCAATCTGGCGCAGTTCGCCATCCACATCACCGATACGGTGATGCTGGGCTGGTATGACGTGACGGCGCTTGCCGCGTCCACAATCGCGGGCACCATGTTCTTTGTCATCTTTATCGTGGGTGCCGGATTTTCGCAGGCTGTCACCCCGCTGGTTGCTGCCGCAGCCGAAGAAGACAATGACGTGCAGGTCCGCCGTGTTACCCGCATGGGTTTGTGGCTGTCGATCTTTTACGGCCTTGTCGTCACCGTTCCGTTCTTCTGGGCCGAAGACATCCTGATCGCCATGGGGCAGGACACGCAGGTGGCCAGTCTTGCCCATATCTATTTGCAGATCGTGATCTGGCAGATGATCCCCGCGCTGATCGTGATGACCCTCAAGGCGTTTCTGGCCGCGATGGAGCATACGGCCATCATCCTGTGGGCCACGATTGGCACTGCGGTGATGAACGTTTTTGTGAATTATGCCCTGATCTTTGGCAACTGGGGGATGCCGGAACTGGGGATCAAGGGGGCTGCGATTGCGTCGCTGACCGTGACGCTGGTCAGCGTGGTCATTCTGGTGATCTACACCCTGCGCATACTGCCGCAGTACCAGTTGTTCAAGAATTTCTGGCGCAGCGACAACGAAGTCATGAAGCGCGTCTTCCGGTTGGGCTGGCCTATTGGCCTGACGTCACTGGCAGAGGGCGGGTTGTTCAGCGCCTCTGCTGTGATGATGGGCTGGATCGGGCCGCTTGCGCTGGCCGCGCATGGCATCGCGATCCAGTTGGCCAGCCTGACGTTCATGGTGCATATCGGGTTCAGTCAGGCCGCAACGGTGCGCGCAGGTCGGGCCTTGGGGCGCAGGGACGAGGTGTCATTGCGCCGCGGCGGGATCACCGCGATTGGCATGTCAGCGATCTATGCGGTCATCACCTCACTGATCTTTCTGGCGCTGCCCGAGACGCTTGTGTCACTGTTTATCGACCCTGATGAGCCGCAGCGGGGGGCGTTGCTGGCCTTGGGGGCGAGCTTTGTCATCGTTGCGGCCTTGTTCCAGCTTGTGGACGGGTTGCAGGTGCTTGCGCTGGGCCTGCTGCGCGGCGTGCAGGACACCACGGTGCCAATGATTATGGCTACGATCAGTTATTGGGTGATCGGATTGCCGGCCAGCTACCTTTTGGCGTTCCGTTTCGGCTGGGACGGTGTGGGGCTTTGGCTGGGCCTTGTAATCGGCCTTGCGGTGGCAGCGGTCTTGTTGTCGGTGCGGTTTTGGGGGCGATCTGTGAAGATCACCCCCAAAATGGCATCAGCCTAGCATATCCAGATCACGCAAGCGCAGGCGTGGACAGTTCATCAGCCCGAAATCCTCGAACGTGCGTTTGTGCGGGAAGAAAGACAGATAGGCGCGCAAGCCCGTGCCGCGCAGACCAAGGTTGAAGGGCGTGCCGGGGTGCAGTGTCTCGACCTCGATCCCGTTGACCATCAGACTGCGCTGTCCGGCAAAGCCGAACTGATAGACCGCAAACGGCTGTGGCGGGCTCAGGGAGAGTACGTTGTTGCCATCCACGAAATCAGAGGCGGGAATAAAGGCCGCGTCACTGCCGCTGACGCGGCGGATACCGGCGGCGCGGTGCAGGATGTTGGCTGCATAGCCCAGAAACAGATCGGGGCCCGGACGGTTGAAACCCATCGCGTCAGCTGTGATGCGGGTCAGCGAGGTTCTGGAACTGTCTATCGCGTCATTGTCGGGCACCATGGTGATGCTGCCACGCCATTGCACCGTTTCAAAGTTGCCGTCACCCAGACGCAGCTGATCACCCGGAATGACGTCCTCGACGGGCACGAAACCGCTTTTTGTTGTGACCATTGCCCCTTGCTTGAGCACGCAGAACGCTTGTTCATACGCAGGATGCGCGCGCGCCATGCGGCGGCTTTCGCGCAGATTGCCGTCGCGGTCGAGATGCATGATCTCGTACTTGCGCATCGGCAGGGCCTCGGGTTCGGCGATGCTAGGGGCCTCTTGGCGCTGCGTGTTTTGAGCGCCAAGGGCGTGTTGGGTCATGGAATATGCGGTTGAGTGAGATTGATCCATGCGCGTGTGTCTTTCCTGATTGACCTCGGCTACTGGCCCCACCGCGCAGCAGCTGAAGATAAAGTGTTACTGGTTACAAAACGTACTGTGTCAATTTGGCCCGCTACCTGTCTGAGCTGGGCAACAACGCAGACAAGAAAAAACAGGCAAAAAAGCCATTCTGCCGCCAACGCCCCAAAGTTGTTTGGGGCTGGACCTGCGGCAAAGGTCGCAAGATGATCTAGGCGCTGTGCGCTTTCATCGGTGTCGGCTTGCTGTCATCATTCGCACGCTCTTGACGGCGCTGGATCATAGCCTTGCGCGTTTTGCCACGTGCCCAGGGCAGTGGTGTCTCGGATGCAGTGACGGCTTCGTCCAACGATTTTTGCCAACGACTTTTCATGTTGATACCTCTTCTTCATGGCTCTCTTTCTTGCGAGACCCTTATGAGTGAGGATGGCGCGCCAAACTGGCGATAATTTGACGAAGAGCCAATTTGTTCGGCGACAATACGGTTTTGAAGCGGTGCCTGATCAAGCCATTGAAAAAAAACGCTTAACACCGTTAGAAATGGTGTTTCGGGTTCTTCTGGTCGGGTGAACTTGGGCAAAATTGCGCCATTTGAGGCGCTACAGACGGATTGATGCGATCAGCCTGCCATAATCGGCCTGCTTTTGATGCACCGAACGGCGATAACTGTAGAATCGCGCCGCATCGGCATAGGTGCAATGCCCTGTCCACGCCCTGTGTCCGACGCCGATTTCGGCAAGCCTGTGCAGGCCGAAGGCGGGCAGATCAAATTGGACACGGCCGCCGTGCCCCTGCAAAAAGAACCGCGCAAACGACAGGTCTGTGCGCACGAATGTCTCGCGGAACTCTGGCCCGACCTCGTAGTTGGTCTGGCTGATCGTCGGCCCGATCACCGCCCTGATGTCTTCGCGTCTGGCACCAAGGCATTCCATCTTTTCGACCGTTGCATCCAGCACACCGTCAAGCGCGCCTTTCCAGCCGGCATGGGCAGCGCCGATGACCTTTGCCTTGTGGTCTGCGAAGAGCACGGGCTGGCAGTCGGCCGTCAGAATGGCAAGTGCGATGCCTTGGGTTGCCGTCACCAGTCCGTCCGCCTGTGGTGCTGTATCTTGGGGACCGTCAACAACGACGGCTTTGGCGGAATGCACCTGATGCACACCGATCAGCCGGTCAGGGGTCACCCCCACAGCGTCGGCCACGCGTCTGCGGTTGATCTGGACCACCTCTTTCTGGTCGGAGCTGCCATAGCCGCAGTTCAGCCCCGCATAGACCCCCGAAGACGCCCCGCCTTTGCGCCCGAAAAAGCCGTGCTCAGTACCTGCAAGATAGGCGTGTCGGATGATATCGAGTGTCATGGCTCCAGTCCGGATGGTGGTGCGGCGGATGGGGGATAAAGCCCCATCACTTTGAACAGGTCACCCATTTCTGCAGGGTGGGTCAAGCGGCGATGTGCCTTGATGTGGCTTTCAAGCGCCTCGCCATGCAGCCCCTGCGCAAGGGTTTGGGCCCGCTGTGTAATGCCAAGCCGCTCAAGAAACACGCCTTGTGTGCTGAGACGCGTGAATTTTGCGGGGCTGGCGTGATCTGCGATAGCGGCAAAGTCGACATGGGCCGTCAGATCGCAGGTACCCGGAGCGGCAAGCGGATCGGCGTGATCGTGCCCGCGCAGCGCTTGTAGTGTGTCGCCCAGAGATTGCCAGTCGCCGTAGTCAATGATCAGTGCGGCGCCTCCGTGGGTGCCGATTCTGGCGCCGATTGCCTGAGTGATGCCCGCCAGCGCGGGGCAGATTTCGATCACGTCGCCTTCTTGGGTGTCGTCCAGACGATGCGCTGCCGCGGCGACCGGCGCTGCCGGTGACAGCCCCAGCGCCAGTGTTCCGTCGCGCGCGCTGACCATACGTTCGCGCCAGCCATCGCCCGCGCGGACAAACTGCCGGATCGGCAGTGCGTCAAAGAATTCATTGGCCACCAGAAAAAGCGGCTGATCGGGCAGGGTGTCGATCCGGTCGTGCCAGACCGCTTGCGGCACCGCCTGCGCCTGCGCCTTGCGCAGCGTGGGCGAGGTTTCGACGAAATGCACCGTCAGCGCCGCGTGAAAACCCTGCACTGCTTGTGTCGCGCGCAACGCGTCCGCCATCAGCGTGCCCCGACCGGGGCCAAGCTCGGCAAGGGTGATCGGTGCAGGACGCCCCTGATCCAGCCACGCCTGCGCCAGACAAAGCCCGATCAATTCGCCAAACATCTGGCTGATTTCCGGTGCCGTGATGAAATCCCCGCCCGCGCCCAACGGATCGCGCGTGGTGTAGTAGCCGTGGGCGGGATGCATCAGGCAGTCGGCCATGTAATCGGCAAGGCTAATCGGGCCGGTGCGCGTGATCCTCGCGATCAGAAGGTCTGCCAGTTCAGTCATTTGCGCCGCGCCAGCAGCACGACCGTCAGCCCGATCAGGATCATCGGCAAGGTCAGCGTCTGCCCCATCGTCAGCCCGTAGCCGTTGATGTGAAAGGCCAGCCCCAGTTCATTGCCCGCGCTGACGAATTGCGCGTCCGGCTGGCGCACGAATTCCACGGCGAACCGCGCGCATCCGTAGCCCGCAAAGAACACGCCCGACAAAAGCCACGGTTTCCTGAGCGCGCCGAACCGGAAGGCCAGCAGCATCAGAAGCGTGCCCAGCAGCAACCCTTCCAATCCGGCCTCATACAGCTGCGAGGGGTGGCGCACGCAGGGTTCCAGCGCGGTGGCGCAGGCTTGCGCCGCCTGACCGGGAAAGATCACACCCCATGGCAGATCGGTCTGTCGTCCCCAAAGCTCGGCGTTGATGAAATTGGCGATGCGCACCAGCAGGATCGCGGGCGTTGCAGCCACTGCGATAATATCGGCCAGATCGGGCAGGGGGACGTTTTGACGGCGGCTGAAAAGGTAGACAGCTGCAACGACGCCAAGGAACCCGCCGTGAAAGGACAGCCCGCCTTCCCAGATTTTGATAATATCGAAGGGGGCGGCCATGAATTCGGCCGGTTTGTAGAACAGCACATATCCCAACCGTCCACCCCCGATCACGCCGACCACGATGTAGGTCAGCAGGTCTTCGAGTTGCGCGGTCTGCATGGGTGGCCCGTTGCGCCACAGTGCGGGGCGCTTGAGCGCCAGTTTGATAATCTGCCAGCCGATCGCGATGCCCACGATATAGGCCATCGCATACCAGCGCAGCGCAAGGGTAAAGCCACCGATGGTGACAGAGAAAATCTCGGGCGAGATATTGGGGAATGGGATGGCTGCAAACATGAGGCTATTCCTTGTCGCCTGCTGCGACAAAGTCAACCAGCCAATGTCTGCTTGTCTGAACGGGCGAGAAGACCCATATAGGCAACAAAGCAAACGGAGAGACCGATGCAAAGCAATAACAAGATCCTTGACGATATCAGCCAGCTGATGACCAACGCGATGGGCGTCGCCCAAGGGGCCAAGGACGAGGCGCAGACAGCGATGTCGTCCATGGTGGACCGCTGGCTGGCCGATCGTGATCTGGTGACCCGCGAAGAATTTGACGCCGTGCGCGCCATGGCCCAGAAGGCCCGCGAAGAGAACGAAGCGCTGGCCGCGCGCATTGCAGCACTTGAAGCGCAGCAGAAATAATCTGACAGGGATGGCGGGCCTGATGTGGTCCGCCGATGTGCAGGGCCGTCACCTTGTACCGGATGCGCGATACGCTTTTTCTCGGCGGCAGGAGCCGCCGCTTTACGGCGCTGCGAACTCTCCCAGATAGGCCACCAGAATATCCAAAGCCGCTTGTAGATCATTCTTTGCGATCATCTCGGTCACCGTGTGGATATAGCGCGTTCCCACGGTGATCCCCACCGCGCGCGCGCCAGCGGCGGCCTGTTGTGCAGCCGCCCCGTCCTGCCCGCCAGAGGCCAGCATCGTCCGCTGATAGGGAATGTTTCGGGCAATGGCGAGCGCCTCGATCTCGCCGACCAAGGCTTTGTCCGCGATGAATGACCCGTCGCGCACGTGCAGGCCGAAGCCCGCGCCTTGTTGGGTTGTGGCGTCCTTTTCGGGCACGCCGGGTGTGTCGCAGGCCAATGTGACATCGATGCCCAGGCCGATATCGGGGCGGATCGCATAGGCGGCGGTACGCGCGCCGCGCAGGCCGACCTCTTCCTGCGATGTAAAGGCCACGTGAATTTGCGCACCCCGCCCGTTCTCGCCCAGATGCCGCACCGCTTCGATCCCCAGCCAGCAGGCAATGCGGTTGTCCAGCGCCTTGGAGACGAATTTATCGCCCATTTCGGTAAAGGGTTCGTCCATGACCACGAAATCACCGATTTTCACGATGTCTTTGGTGGCCTCGCCCAAGCCCAGATCGACAAAGAACTCGCCCACTTCGGGCACTTTCTTGCGATCCTCGGGGCTGGAGATATGGATCGGCTTGCCACCGGGGTTCATCACAGCTTTGAAATCGCCCTCGTCGGTGCAGACCAGCACACGGCGCGAAAACAGGTTACGCGGATCGAAGCCACCCACAGGCAGCAGGTAGACAAAGCCTTTCTTGTCGATGTGGCTGACCAGAAAGCCGATTTCATCCATGTGGCACAGCAACATGATCTTGGGTGCATCTGCCGTTTTGGCGTCGCGGCGGCACAACAGCGACCCCCTGGCGTCGGTTTCAATCGAATCGAACAACCCCTTGGCTTCGCCGGTGATCAGGTCACGCACGCGGTGTTCATGGCCTGGCACGCCTGGTGTTTCGCAAAGTCGTTTCAATAGATCGCTGTTCATGACGCTGTTCCTTTTTTAGCCAGCTTGGGGCTTTGGCGGGCATTTATCCACATCAATTTCCCATTGCCTGCAGCTTATCCCCAAGAAATTGCTTTACAGCTACGCCCCGTTCGGGCCACGATATGTGGTAGGGGCAGAAAGTGAACAACACCGTCCCTAGAGCAGGCACCTAGCGCTTGGGCACTGCCATGACCCATGCGCCAAAGCAGTGAGGCCGAGCATATGGCATTGTCCGAACATTACCTTGAGGCTGATGATCTTCACCCCATTGATCTGGTGGAACACATCGCAGAGCAGCACGCGTGGGAATTCGACCGCATCCATGACGATCAGATCGCCATGGCAGTCGAAGGCCAGTGGCGCACCTATTCCATCACGCTGGCGTGGTCCGCCTATGACGAGACCCTGCGCCTGATCTGCACCTACGACATGGAGCCGCCCGAAGACCGGATGCCGGCCTTGTACGAGACCCTGAACACCATCAATGACCGCTGCTGGGCTGGCGCATTCACGTGGTGGGACGCGCAAAAGCTGATGGTTTACCGCTATGGGCTGATGCTGAGCGGGGATCAGGTGGCGGGGCCCGACCAGATCGACACGATGATCAGTGCCGCCGTTGCCGCTTGTGAGCAGTATTATCCGGCGATCCAGTTGGTGACATGGGCCGACCGGACAGCAGAAGAAGCCGTGCAAGTCGCGATTGGCGGCGCTTACGGGCGCGCGTGATTTTTCGCTGCAAGGTGGGTTTAAACCCGCCTTGGCATTGCGTAACCTCTTGAAGGAAAACAGAAGAGGTGCATCCATGGACATGAACGACGTTGCAAAGCGCGGGCTTGTCTTGCTCGGTTGTGGCAAGATGGGGTCTGCAATGCTCAAGGGCTGGTTGCGCTCGGGGCTGCCGCCCGCCTCTGTCTATGTCATTGATCCCAAACCGTCGGACTGGTTGCAGGATCAGGGCGTCAATATCGGGGGTGACCTGCCCGAAAACCCCGCCATCGCGATCATTGCCGTCAAGCCGCAGATGATGGCCGAGGCCTTGCCGGACGTCAAAGCACTGGGCAACGGGCAGACCCTTGTGATCTCGATCGCGGCGGGCACGCCGATTGCCACGTTTGAAGATATCCTTGGCGACCAGACCCCGATTGTGCGCGCTATGCCCAATACCCCCGCTGCCGTGGGTCGCGCGATCACTGCCCTGATTGGCAATGCGCGTGTCAAACCCGAGGATATGGATTTGGCCGAAGGTTTGCTGTGGTCGATCGGCCAGACCGTCCGTCTGGACACAGAAGACCAGATGGATGCGGTCACCGCCGTGTCTGGTTCCGGTCCGGCTTATGTGTTTCACCTGATCGAAACCCTTGCCGCCGCGGGCGAGGCCGAGGGCCTGCCTGCCGATCTGGCGATGCAGCTGGCCACTGCCACAGTGGGCGGGGCGGGTGAGCTGGCCGAAGATGTGGATGACACCCCCACCCAGTTGCGCATCAATGTGACCTCGCCCAACGGCACCACACAGGCCGCGCTAGAGGTCCTGATGGATGAAGAAAACGGCTTTCCGGCGCTGTTGCGTCGCGCGGTCGCTGCCGCCGCCAACCGCTCGCGGGAGCTGTCGCGTGAGTGAGATTTCCTTTGACGACTTTCTGAAGGTCGATGTGCGTGTCGGCACTGTCTTGCGTGCCGAACCCTATCCCGAGGCGCGCAAGCCTGCGATCAAGCTGTGGATCGATTTCGGCGAAGAGATCGGCGAGAAGAAGACATCCGCCCAGATCACCGCCCACTATAGCCCTGACACGTTGGTCGGCCGACAGGTGCTGGCCGTTGTCAATTTCCCGCCGCGCCAGATCGGCAAGTTTATGTCAGAGGTTCTGGTCCTTGGCATGCCGGATGAAAATGGCGCGATTGTTCTGGTCGGACCGGATCAGACTGTGCCCACCGGAGGACGACTGCATTGAAGAAACTTCTCATTACCCGCGTTTTGCCCGATGCAAATCTGGCGGCGGCGCGTGCCCGTTATGATGTGACTGTGCGCGATATGTCCCAAGGGCTGACCGTGGCAGAGGCTGCTGTTGCGCTGGCCGCGTATGACGCCATCCTGCCCACGCTGGGCGACCAGTTTGCCGCCGATGCCTTTGCCGGTGATATCCGCTGTGGTGTGCTGGCCAACTTTGGCGTGGGCTATAACCATATCGACGCCGCGGCCGCCGCCAAGGCGGGGGTGGCTGTGTCGAACACCCCTGATGTCGTCACCGATGCTACTGCTGACATCGGCATGACCCTGATCCTGTCCACCTGCCGCCGCGCGGGCGAGGGGGAGCGGCTGGTCCGCGCCGACAAATGGGACGGCTGGGGGCCGACGCAGATGCTGGGCACCCACGTCACGGGCAAGACCGTCGGCATCGTGGGCATGGGCCGGATCGGGCAGGCGGTGGCACGGCGCTGTCACTATGGCTTCGAGATGCCCGTGCTGTACTTCAACCGTTCGCAAAAGGCCGTTGATTTCCCTGCCGCGCAGGTGGACAGCCTGCATGATCTGATGGCGCGTGCCGATATCATCGTCGTTACCGTGCCCGGTGGCGGGGGCAATACGGCGCTGATTGATGCCGCTGCACTGGCCGCTATGAAACCCACCGGCATTTTCGTCAATATCGCCCGTGGTGATGTGGTGGATGAACCCGCCCTGATCGCCGCCTTGCAGGCGGGGCAGATCGCGGGGGCGGGACTGGATGTCTTTGCCAAGGAACCGATTGTGCCTGACGCATTCCGCGCCATGGAAGACGTGGTTTTGCTGCCTCATCTGGGCACCGCTGCGCTGGAGGTGCGCGAGGCGATGGGCCAGATGGCCCTTGATAATATCATCGCTTGGGATGAAGGGCGTCCGCTGCCGCAAGCCGTGGGCTAACCTGTCGCAATCGCAGGGCTGGAACCTGCTGCGATTGCCGCCTATATCGACCCTATCATGAGACGTTTGCCCGTGCCCCTTGCCAGACTGACACTTGTCTTTGCGCTTTTCGTTGCATTGGCATCGTCTGGGTTTGCGCATCGCGTGGCGCCTATTGCCGTCGATGAAAGCCTGACAGCCTATCTTGCGGCGGGTGGCAGCCTTTCCGAGCTATGCGTCGATACCGGCGAAGACGGTGCTGCAGTGGCGCAAAGCTGTGACGCCTGCCGCCTTGTCGACAGCGTGGCCCTGCCGGTTGCCGCCAGTGGCTGCGCAGATGCAGGGCGCAGGGTTCTGGCGACCCTTGGCGGGTTTGGTGCGTCAGCGCCAGCGCCAGCAGTTTTCGATCCTGCACGCCCCACCCGCGCCCCGCCTGTGGTTTGATCTTTTTCCACCCTTGATCAAATGACACGCGCCGCGATGAAACGGGCGCAACTATCGGAGCATTTTATATGAAAACGCAAACACTTGCTTTGCTGGGCGCTTTGGCGCTGGGCGCAACAACGGCTATTGCAGATGAATACAAGGCCGGTGATCTGGTCATCACCCATCCCATGGCATTCGAGACCGCCAAGACCGCCCAGACCGGCGGCGGCTTTCTGACCATCACGAATACGGGCGCCACGGCAGACATGCTTGTCGGGGTTACAGCTGATTTTCCGCGCGTTGAAATCCATACAACTGAAATGAATGGTGACGTCGCCCGCATGATGCGCGTCGAAGCCATCGAAATCCCCGCAGGCGAAACAGTCGCCCTACAACCTGGCGGGTTTCACGTGATGTTCATGGGGCTTGGCGGTGACCCGTTCGAGGTGGGCGAGGAAATCCCCGCGACGCTGATGTTTGAAAACGCAGGCGCGCTGGAGATCCGGTTTCAGGTCGAAGAACGCACGATGGGCGATCACGGCACGATGAACCACGCGGGCAACTAGCGCGCTTTCGTCCGGGGGGCGCGCATCATGCGCCCCGGATTTTAGATACTACATCCGTTCTGCCTTTTTGCGCACCAATACGTTGCGCAGGTCATGCATCGCCAGCAAGAGCGCCTCTGTCACCTCTTCCAGTTGCGCATCGGTGGCATCGGCCTGTGCCCAATGGCTGGTCAGGTTCAGCTGATCAATCGTGCGATGCACATCATCCATTTCACGCGTCGCAAGCACGGAGAGCCGCGCCTGCAGCCAGTCCTTGATTGCCGCGCTTTCCGCGGCGGTCAGGATGTGGTCGCCCACCGGTTTGAAGTCACCGCGATTGGTGTTCACCACAGCGATCTGTTCCAGTTCCAACCGGCGATCACGGTTTTCACCGTCAAGGCGGAACACGGCCGCCCCGTTTTCGCGCACGCGGAAATAGAGGTTCGGCAGATCGCTCATTTCAATGCTGTGCAGAAATCGATGATCCGCTGGCAGGCCTCTTTGAGGGCAGCGTCCGAGGTGGCATAGCTGACGCGGAAATTGGGGCTCAGCCCGAATGCCGCGCCGAAGACCACCGCCACGCCTGTTTCTTCCAACAGGGCCGTCGCGAAGGCTTCGTCATTTTCGATGACTGCGCCTGCGGCAGAGGTCTTGCCGATGCAGCCCGCGATCGAAGGGTAGACGTAGAACGCGCCTTCGGGTTTGGGGCAAACGATACCGGGGGCCGTGTTCAGCATGGACACAACAAGATCGCGCCGTCGCGTAAAAAGTTCATTGTTGGGTGCAAGAAAATCCTGCGGGCCGTTCAGGGCTTCGACAGCGGCGTATTGGCTGACCGAACAGGGGTTCGATGTCGATTGCGACTGTACCTTGCGCATCGCCTTGATCAGCATCTCTGGCCCTGCGGCATAGCCGATCCGCCAGCCGGTCATTGCATAGGCCTTTGATACACCGTTGACCGTCAGTGTCCGGTCGTAAAGCTGTGGTTCGACCTGTGCGGGCGTGCAGAATTTGAAATCATCATAGGCCAGATGTTCGTACATATCGTCCGTCATCACCCAGACATGCGGATGGCGCAGCAGGACATCGGTCAGTGCTTTCAATTCGTCCCAGCTATAGCCTGCCCCTGTGGGGTTGGAGGGTGAGTTGAACAGGAACCATTTGGTGTTCGGGGTGATTGCCGCCTCGAGCTGGGCTGCCGTGATCTTGAAACTGGCCTCGAGCGTGGCTTCGACCGTGACGGGTGTGCCGCCAGCGAGCAGCACCATATCGGGATAGCTGACCCAATAGGGGGCAGGGATGATGACCTCATCACCGGGGTTCAGCGTGGCCATGAAGGCGTTGTAAAGTACCTGCTTGCCGCCGGTGCCCACGCTGACTTGCGACGGTGTGTAGGTCAGATCATTGTCGCGGGCGAATTTGGCGCAGATCGCCTCTTTCAGTTCGGGGATGCCGTCGACGGCGGTATATTTCGTCTTTCCGGCTGCAATCGCGGCTGTGGCGGCGTCTTTGATGTTCTGGGGGGTGTCGAAATCAGGCTCCCCTGCGCCAAGGCCGATGACATCGCGGCCTGCGGCCTTGAGTTCGGCCGCTTTGGTGGTCACGGCAATCGTGGGGGACGGTTTGACGCGGTCGAGTGTCGCAGAGAGGAAGGTCATGCTATGATCCGGTGATATATAGAAGATGATCGAGACATAAGATGCATGGATGCATGATAGCAAGCACCAAGGAGGCCCCCGATGGCGCAGGACAATGGATGGTTTAGCGAAGAAACGGCGACATTTGGCGACAGACTGGCCGCCGCGCGCGAGGCCGCTGGGCTAAGCCAGTCAGGGCTTGCAGGCAAGCTGGGCGTCAAACGCAACGTGATTGCGGGCTGGGAAGATGACCTCAAGGAGCCGCGCGCGAACCGTTTGCAGATGATGTCGGGCATTCTGGGTGTATCCATCACTTGGCTGCTGACAGGCGAAGGTGACGGGCCGGATTCGCCCGAAGACGAAGAAACGCTCAGCGATGATGTGCTGGACCTGCTGGCACAGGTGCGCAGTCTGCGCGGCGAGATTTCGCAAGTGGGCGAAAAGCTGGCACGGGTTGAAAAGCGCCTGCGCAAGGCATTAAAAGAGCCCGCATGACAGAGACACGCGAAACAATGATCAAACGCCTGCGCATGCGGTCCATGCGGCGCGGCATCAAGGAGATGGACCTGATCCTGTCCGCTTTTGCTGACGCCCATCTGGACGGGTTCAGCGATGATGCATTGGTGCTTTATGATCGGCTGCTGTCCGAAAACGATCACGATCTCTACGGTTGGGTCGGGGGTCAGTTTCCCGTGCCGGCGGCCTATCTTGATCTGGTCACCCGGATTGCCGCTGGCGCTGAGGGCGTGACCAGACCGCAATAGCCGACCTTTTCGGGCTTAACCAAATTTTTTGATTTTCATTTTATCCCCTTTTGCAAAGCAAGAGGTGAAAACTTGAAATGACCATTCACAGTGAACTTGGCGACCAGAAACAATCTGCAATTTCCAGCGCCGACAGTGCGGCGTTCATGGCGACCTATCTTGATACGCTGACATTGGTGGAACGTCTGCACAGACTGTTGCTGGATGTCATCAAGGATGAATTTGAGCGGCTTGGTGTGCTGGAAATCAATCCGGTGCAGGCGCTGCTGCTGTTCAACGTCGGCGACAACGAGGTCACAGCGGGTGAGCTGAAATCACGCGGATATTATCAGGGATCAAACGTGTCCTACAATCTCAAGAAACTGGTTGAGGCGGGATATATGCATCACCAGCGCAGCCAGATCGACCGCCGTTCGGTCAGGGTGCGGCTGACAGAAAAGGGGCGCGGCGTGCATCTGGTTGTGTCCAAACTGTTCAAAACACACGCAGAAGGTCTGATGGCGCGCGATGTTCTTGATCAGCAGGGGGTGGAAGAGATCACCGCTTCACTTCGCCGCGTCGAACGCTATTGGACAGAACAGATTAGATATATATATTAAGAAAATGAAATTTGACTGAACATTGATCTTTTGTGCTCAGCGTTCGGTCACACACAGTGTTTTTAACGAGGATAACGGTTACGGGGGCCGACATGCTGGAATGTCGGCCCTTTTTTTTCTTGCGGTCTGGCGGCTGGCAATCCCGTGCATCGGCCTTTTGCCAAAGAACGGACGTGCCATTTTGCACGAAAATCCGGATAGCTTTCATCTGACGCGGATGATTTGGCTTTACCTGATTTTCCATCCGAAAGCCCGAATACTTTCATCGCCAAGTTGGCCAATCGCAATGCTTGCAAGTTCGCGCAGCAGTTTGCGTTCCATTGTCGCGGCGTAGGCTTCATAGCCGAGTGCCACCTCTACGAATGCACCGGGGCCCTTGATGACATTTGCCCGATAATAGGCGGTCAGCTGTTTGATATCGACAAAGCGTTCGTCATCGCCGTCCTGATCACCCGCACCCACCACAAGGCCGTTCACGACCACGCCCGCCGGTCGCTGGGATTCGCCGATGGTTTCGGGCAGGGGGCCGATGTTCGTTTCGCCATCCCCTGAAAGATCCAGCGTGCGTTTCCAGCATGCAGGGTGTTCTTCCAGATAGCGGTAGCCTGCCAGAATGGCCGAACCGATCGCCGTCGTCGGTGCCCGCACCCCGCGTTCATGGGCGCCAAGCCGCGCGGTCACGGCTGTCAGATCAGCAGGCGTGCGGATATCCGTCCACGGCACGATAATAGTCTGGTTGATCGGACCGCTCCATTCAAAGACATGTAGGCGGATCGGGGCCTCTGGCTGGGCAAAAAGGACGTCCTGCACCGCTGGCGCATTCAGCGCGGCAATTACCCCATCCAGTTGCAAGCGGTATTCCTGATCGTCAACCGAACCGGAGACATCCAGACCCATTGTCAGGGCCTGCCGGCAGGCGGCCTGCGACAGCGTCGGCAAGAGCATCAAAAGGATCAAAAGCCGGATCATAGGGCGTAAAGCGCACGGCCCAAGGATCGGGTCAACGCTGGCCTGACCGGTTTGCGTGTTGCGACCGCTTTGATTGACCCAGACCTACGGCGTGGCGGGGATGCTACCAATGGCCTGTGTTTTCCATGCTGGCCCAAGGCTCTGCCGGAGGCAGGTTGTCGCCTTCCTGCAACAGCTCGATCGAGATGTTGTCGGGTGAGCGCACAAAGGCCATATGCCCGTCGCGCGGGGGACGGTTGATCGTGACCCCGTTGTCCATAAGATGTTGGCAAACCTCGTAGATGTTGGACACGCGATAGGCCAGATGGCCAAAGTGGCGACCATCTGATGGCAGGCCTTCGTCACCGTCCCAGTTGTAGGTCAGCTCTACCGGGCATTCTTCCTGACCGGGCGGAGCCATGAACACCAACGTAAAGCGTCCGCCTTCGTTCTCATAGCGCCGCGTCTCTTGCAGGCCGAGCAGTTTGTAAAAGGCGATGGATGCGTCAAGGTCTTTGACCCGAACCATTGTGTGAAGATATTTCAGCGACATGGCGGTTCCTTCTTTTTGGGTTTCTGTTCTTGCGAAAGGTAATGCATGTCCCTGCGCAGTAAATGCCAAAACATGCAGCTAAACGTCATCCCGCCGTCGGGCGCGCGCTTATCGCGATGGTCTATTCGGTGACGGCAAAGCCGACGATCAACTGGCGCAATCCCAACGCCGTCCCTGCAAAGATCGCAGCGAAAGTCACCGGCGCGCTGAAGGCCAGCAAGGAAAATGCCGACAGCCCTTGCCCGATGCTGCACCCGATCGCGATCACGGCACCGACGCCCATGATGCCCGCCCCGATGATCTGGCGGTGCAACTCGCGGGGGTCTTCGCAGGCTTCCCAGCGGAAATGCCCTTTGATCAGGCTGCCGATGAAGGCCCCGATCCAGACGCCCGCGACGGAGCCGATCCCGAACGATACGGTCTGGCCGGAAGCGGTCATGCTGTACAGGATGGTTTCCCCGACGGGCACCGAGAACGTATGCGAGACGATGGGCAGGTCTTCAAAGCCGTTAGCGTTGACGTATTGCATGCCCGCCCAGGCGCTTGTCACGGCCACGCCCACGGCAACCGCCCACAAGATGGCCTTGCGGTTCCGGCGCAGGTTTGCCCCGCTCAATGCAAAGCCGACCAGCAGGCATCCGATCACCAGTCCGATCACCGACACGGGCAAGCCGGTGATCCCGCCAATGGCATGGGCAATGCCTGCGGGCATGTCTGCGGCGGGTTGCGGCGGAAACACCGTGACGCGCAGCCACGCCAGGGGCCCTGAAAGCGCCACATAGGAGCTGATCCCCATCACGAGTACGATGACAAAGGACCGCAGATCCCCGCCGCCAAGCCGTGCCAGCGCGCCATAGCCGCAGTTACCGGCCATCGCCATGCCATAGCCGAACATGCCGCCGCCGATGATGCTGGCAAGGGGTGACCATTGCTGTGAAAGATAGAAAGACTGCGCAGGATCAAAAAAGTCAAAGGCCATCAATCCGAAGCTGCCCACAATCGCGCTGCCGATCGCAAGGACCCACATCCGCAACCGCGTGTCATTGTTGCCGTAAAGAAAGTCTTCGATCGCGCCAAGCGTACAAAACCGTCCCAGTCGCGCGGCGAGCCCCAAAAGAACGCCGCCGAACAGCCCGATGGCCGCAGCCACGTTTGTATCACCCCAAGTGTCCAGCATTCTTTCGTCCCTCCCTTACATCGTCCGATGAGCGCACGGGAAGATGGCTAACCTCAATCCGTTTTGCAGAACAACTCGTAGACCAGACCGATGATCCTGCGGGATTTGTCGTCCGTCAAGCTGTAGTAGATAGTCTTGCCTTCGCGTCGTGGACGCACCAGCCCTTCAAGCCGCAAGCGGCCTAGCTGTTGGGACACCGCCGCCTGACGTGCTGATAGCAGTTCTTCCAGTTCCGTGACCGACTTTTCACCCGTGGCCAGATGGCAAAGGATCATCAAGCGCCCTTCGTGGCTGATCGCCTTGAGGTAATTGGTCGCGACAGTCGCGCTGTCCATCATTTCGTCAAGGTGCGCTTCGTCAAGGGTGTTGTTCAGAACCGGAACTGTCATTTGCCTTTATCGCCTTGCTGTCCAGAAATTGGCCAATTCAAACCTGCGTCCATACGTGGTGCTTCATGCCTTTTTGGCAACGCTGTATGCAAGATCTGATGACTGGACCCCCTTACATTTGCTCTTCTGTGTTGCTTTTCAGTGTGAAACTGATGCCTTCACGCTCAAGCAGGTGACCCAATATTCCCCAGAAAAAGTCATCGCCGGGGTATCCTTCGATCCGCCCTTTTTCGGCGCCATCGACCAGCAGAATGAATGTCGGGGTGAAACTGACGCGCCGCGCCAGCGTGATATCTTGCGGGAAGGGATCATTCAGGTTGACCCGCCGCAGCGGTGCCGCATTGCCTTCGCCGGTTTTGGGATAGATCGACCCGATCTCTTCGTGCCAGCGCGTGCACCAGATACAACCCGGTTCTTCGGCCATCAAAAGGCGCGTTTCGGCCCAGACAAACGAAGTCGAGAGACCCACGGCAACAAAAGCCGCAAGAATTCTTTTGACAAAGCTGGTGACAAAGCGATTAAACATTCAATAATCTTAATGTGAATGCATCTCTAGATCAAGGGCGGGATTAATGCTGGATATAAGCTATCTGGGGGCGGCGGTTGCGGGACTGCTGTCATTCTTTACGCCTTGCGTGCTGCCAATGGTGCCATTCTACCTGTGCTACATGGCCGGACTGTCCATGAACGAGCTGCGTTCGGACACCCAGATCAGTGCGGGCGTGCAAAAGCGCCTGATCATTTCGGCGGTGTTTTTTGCATTCGGTGTGACCACAATTTTTGTCCTGCTGGGGATGGGGGCTACGGCAATCGGTCAGGCCTTCGGGATGTGGCGCGACACATTGCGCTATGTCGCGGCGGGTGTCTTGCTGTTGTTCGGTCTGCATTTTCTGGGCGTTGTCCGTGTGCCGCTGCTGTACCGCGAAGCCAAGATCGAAACCACGGCAGCCCCGACCACCATTCTTGGGGCCTATCTGATGGGCCTTGCCTTTGGCTTTGGCTGGACGCCTTGTGTCGGTCCGGCACTTGCTGCCATCCTGATGGTGGCAAGCGGGATGGGGGACATCTGGCGGGGTGGTCTGTTGCTGCTGGTCTACGGGCTGGCGATGACGCTGCCCTTTGTCATTGCCGCCCTGTTTGCGCGCCCGTTTCTGGGGTGGCTGCAACGCAACCGCAAATATCTGGCCTATGTCGAGCGGGCGATGGGGATCATGCTGATCGTCTTTGCCGTGCTGATTGCCACCAATTCGGTCAACTATATCGCGCAGTGGATGATCGAGGTCATGCCTGCCTTCACAAATCTCGGATAGGAGAACGCACCATGTTTTTTCGCTCGATCTTGACGGCTGCTGCCATTGTGTTTGCCTTGCCTGCCCTTGCGGTGACGCTGGGCGATGACGGATTGCACAAGGCGGACTGGATGCGTGACACATTCAAGGACCTGCGCGAAGACCTTGAAGAGGCGAACGCCGAAGGCAAGCGTCTGATGGTGATCATTGAACAGCGCGGCTGCATCTATTGCGCCAAGATGCATCAGGAGGTGTTCCCCCAGCCCGAGATCGCGGCGGCTCTGAACGATCTTTATTTTGTCGTCCAGATCAACATGTTCGGTGATGTCGAAGTCACCGATTTTGACGGCACGACCTTGCCCGAAAAGGACATGGTCCGCCGCTGGAACGCGCTGTTTACACCGACGCTGATGTTCTTCCCGCAAGAGGTCCCCGCAGACCAGACGGCGACACAGGCCGCCGTCGCTGTGATGCCCGGCGCGTTCGGGCGGTTGACTACGTTGAACTTGCTCAACTGGATCAATGAAGAAGGCTACCTTGGCGAGGAAACTTTCCAGAAATACCATGCCCGGATCATCCAAGAGCGGGGAATTACCGAATAATAACAGATGATTATATGTAAACATTCAAATAGTTGATTTTGATGTTGCGACTCTCATCATTCGTAGTCTACGGTATACACAAGGAATTTGTGATCCAGGGAGGGACCATGAAGCATGTATTGAGCGCCGGCGTCGCAATCGCCATAGCTACAGTAAGCTTTGCAGAGGGCGTATCGCCCGATGACGTTAACTACAGCGAGTATGGCGAAATCGAAATGTCGTTGTCCGGCCAGCCCGGTGATCCAGCTGCGGGCAAAGAGATTATGGTCGCACGTGGCAAGGGTAACTGCATTGCCTGCCATCAGGTCACCGCATTGGAAGAATACCCCTTCCACGGTGAGGTTGGCCCGTCGCTTGACGGTGTTGGCGAATATCGCACCGCTGCGGAACTGCGTGGCATCGTTGCGAATGCAAAGATGACCTACGAAGGCACGATCATGCCGGCGTTCTACCGCACCAGCGGGTTCACACGTCCGGGCAATGGCTTCACGGGCAAGGCTGCTGAGGGCGAACTTGAACCGCTGCTGACCGCCCAGGAAATCGAAGATGTCGTCGCATATCTTCAGACACTCAAAGACTGATCTGTCACTTACAGAGCTACAGGAGACATTATGAAACTTACACGCAGACACACGCTGATGATGGCGATCGGGTCCGCGGTTGCAGCGATCATGCCGTTCCGGGCATTTGCTGCTGTCGAGGATGAGATCGCAGCCTTCACCGGTGGCGCAGAGGTCGGTACCGCAGGTATCACGCTGATCGCCCCCGAAATCGCCGAAAACGGCAACACTGTTCCGATCGAGGTCAACGCGCCCGGTGCAGAAACGATCATCGTTTTCGCGGCTGGCAACCCGACACCTTCGGTGGCCACATTCAACTTTGGCCCGCTTGCCGCTTCGCAGTCCGCTGCGACACGGATTCGTCTGGCAGGCACACAGGATGTCGTGGCGATTGCACGTATGGCTGACGGCAGCTTTGTGCAGGCCAGTCAGGAAGTAAAAGTAACCATTGGCGGCTGCGGCGGCTGAGTGAGGAAAACAGACAAATGGCAGATAACGTAAAACCCCGCGTCCGCGTCCCCCGTGATGCAACGGCCGGCGAGGAAATCACCATCAAGACGCTGATCAGCCACCCGATGGAGTCTGGCCAGCGCAAGGACGGCGACGGCAATGTCATTCCGCGGTCCATCATCAACCGGTTCACCTGCACGTTCAATGGTGAGACCGTCATCGATGTCACGCTGGAACCCGCGATTTCGACAAACCCGTATTTCGAGTTTCAGGCCATCGTGCCCGAGAGCGGCACGTTCGAGTTCACGTGGTACGACGATGACGGCGATGTCTATACGGATAGCAAAGATATTACCGTCGGTTAAAGACGGCACACGCCAGGGAGGGCCGATGTCTATGAAATCAATGTTTAAGGGTGGAATTGCCGCCGTTGCACTATTTGCGGGGTATGCTGCGCATGCCGACGAAGAGGCCAATCTGGTCATCAACGAAGAGATCGAAATCACCGTGCGCACAGATGCGCCCGCACATCTCGAGAATATGAGTACGATCTATTCTGGTTGGGTCTTCCGGTCCGATGAAACGCAAGCATTGCAGATGGATGACTTCGAAAATCCTGGCATGATCTTTGTGGATGACGCGATTGAGGCTTGGAATACCGTGGAAGGCAGCAAGGGTGAATCCTGCGCATCCTGCCACGGTGCGCCCGAAGATATGGCCGGTGTTCGTGCTGTTTATCCCAAATGGAACGATGAAGCCGAAGAAGTGCGCACCATCGCCATGCAAGTCAATGACTGCCGCACCGAACAGATGGGTGCCGACGCGTGGAAATATGACGGCGGTGACATGCTGAACATGGAAGCGCTGCTTGCCTCTGTTTCGCGTGGGATGCCTGTGAATGTGGCCATCGACGGTCCTGCCCAGTCCATGTGGGAAAAGGGGCGCGATCTGTACTATACCCGTACCGGTCAACTTGATCTGTCCTGCGCGAATTGCCACGAAGACAACTATGGCAACAACATCCGCGCAGATCACCTGAGCCAGGGCCAGATCAACGGCTTCCCGACCTACCGTCTGAAAAACGCCAAGCTGAACGGTGTCCAGTCACGTTTCCGCGGGTGTGTCCGCGATACCCGTGCAGAGACGTATCCCGTCGGCTCTGTCGATTTCATCGCACTTGAGCTTTATGTCGCCTCTCGCGGCAACGGTCTGTCGGTCGAAGGTCCGTCCGTCCGAAACTAATCCTCCGAATGGCCCGCTCTTGCTTTGCTGGAGTGGGCCTTTTCGTCTCTGAAAACATTCACATTTTAGAATATGTGATCTTGTAAACGCAGGTAGAACAGATGATCTCACGGCGCGATTTCTTGCAAGCCAGCATGGCGGCATCTGCAATTGTAGGCGGCTCCGGTTTTGGTAACTGGGGCAAACTGGCGGCGCAACAGACGCTGAGCCAGAGTGATCTTTTGCAGTTCGACACATTCGGCAATGTCTCGTTGATCCATATCACGGACATCCATGCCCAGTTGAAACCGATCTGGTTCCGCGAGCCGGAGATCAACCTTGGCGTCGGTTCGAACAAGGGGCAGGTCCCGCACATCACCGGTGCCGACTTTCGCAAGCTCTACGGCATCGACGATGGCAGCGCGTCCCACTATGCGTTGACCTATGATGATTTTGCCGCGCTTGGTCAGACCTATGGCAAGATGGGCGGCATGGATCGCGTCGCAACTGTTGTGAATAGCATTCGTGCCGATCGCCCTGATGCGCTGCTGCTGGATGGCGGTGACACATGGCATGGCTCTTACACCTGCTACCAGACCGAAGGGCAGGACGTGGTCAACGTCATGAACCTGCTCAAGCCTGATGCGATGACTTTCCACTGGGAATTCACGCTGGGCTCCGACCGCGTGCGCGACATTGTGGGCGATCTGCCCTTTGCCGCCTTGGGCCAGAATATCTTTGACGCCGAGTGGGATGAACCGGCCGAGGATTTCGCACCCTAC
>JBFEQR010000002.1:0-21138 GCA_041549425.1 Yoonia sp.
TCCGCCGCCGCGTCCATCAAGAATGATGTAGTCCGCGCTCGCCTCGAGTGCAAAGTCGATGTCATCCTCAATATGATTGGCCGACAGTTTGAATCCGATCGGTATGCCACCAGAGCGTTCGCGTACCTGATCCGCAATCCGTTTGAAATCAGCGGGCGTGTGCAGGTCCGGAAAGGTCGCGGGGGAAATTGCCGATTGCCCCGGCTCCAACCCGCGTACCTCGGCGATCTTGCCTTGAACCTTGTCGCCTGGCAGATGCCCGCCGGTCCCCGTTTTGGCCCCTTGGCCACCTTTGAAGTGGAAGGCTTGCACCTTTGCGACGTGATCCAGTGACCAGCCAAATCGGGCAGAGGCGAGTTCATAGAAATAGCGCTCATTCGCGGCCTGTTCCTCGGGCAACATGCCGCCTTCGCCTGAACAGATACCAGTGCCTGCCATCTGTGCGCCACGCGACAAGGCTGTCTTGGCTTCTTCTGACAACGCGCCATAGCTCATGTCGGATACGAACAGCGGGATGTCGAGCTGCAAAGGTTTGGCTGCACGTGGACCGATTGTGACCGACGTCGCAACAGGCACGTCGTCCAGCAGGGGCTTGCGCGCCATCTGCGCGGGCAGGATCTGGATGTCGTCCCAATGTGGCAGGTCTTTGCGCGGCACTCCCATTGCGCCCATCTCTCCGTGGTGGCCAAGCTTTGACAGGCCGTCCTTGGCAAGCGCGTGAATGCGCGCGACGGTGGGCTCTTCGGGCGTCGGCGTGGCCTGCGGGATCTCGTAATCTGGCGCAGGTGCCGCATCGCCCACAGCCCGTTCACCAAGCCGCGTGTGCGATCCGTCACAAAACGGGCCATTAGCGGTGGACTTACATCGGCAGAACGCTGCATCACCGTCTTTTTCGGCAGTATACTTCAGCGGTTCAATCCCAGTGCCCGCATGGCTGCCATCACAGAACGGCTGGTTCTTGGAGCGACCACATTGGCACCAGAAATAATCTTTGCCTTTTTCGAGGCTGACTTTTGCGGGTGACTTGGCGGCGATTATCGGGACGGCTTGGGACATCATAGGTTTCCTTACTGAATTGGCTCCGGTCATGTGGGGGAACCTATTTGAAGACAGGCTGCATCGGGATAACGCGGGTCGGAGTTATGGTATCGTGACTGCGGTAATACTACTTTTGGAATCGGAAATGTCGACGGTCCTGGCTATGCCAAAAGGTCCAGAAGGCCGGTCTGCCGGCACCCGACTACGAAAGGCAGAGGCTGTTCGGGCAAGGCATCCGTCGCCAGATTTCGCGGCATACATTGTATCGAGCGATTGGCCGTTTTGCACCTGTCCCAAATTGGGGCCTCCCTTGTCTGATCGGATAAGGTGCAGCCTAGAGGTTGCACATTTTTGCGAAAGATAGAAAAAAGTGTCTTCAAGGGTCACAAATTGAGAACGATAGAATGGGTCAGATTGAAGATCTTCGTATGTTTGTCACTGTCGTCGAAAGTGGCGGTATTTCGCGCGCGGCGGATATCCTGGGCATCGCCAAATCCGCCGTCAGTCGCCGTCTTGGACAGCTTGAAGAACGCTACGATATGCGGCTGATCGACCGGCAACCGCGCAACTGGGAAGTGACGACAGCGGGTCAGGAACTGTATCAACGCGCCAGTGTCATTGTCGCGGATGCTGACGACCTGGATGAAGATTTTACACACACAAGCCAAAGCCTGAGCGGACCACTTTCGATCAGCGTCGCGCGGGAGTTCGGGTTGTCATTCCTCAGACCCATGCTCTTTGCGTTTATGAAAGCGCATCCTCAGATCGACTTGACCGTCGATTTTGATGACCGGACTGTCGATCTGGAAAACGAGAATTACGATTTGGGCGTACGCATTAGTACTGGCAATTTGGCGGGGCTGGAATGTTTCCCTCTTGGAACGACCCGTTATGGCCTATTTGCCAGCCCACTGTACGCCAAGAAGGCTGCCCTGCCTATCGCGGTTACCAACCTCAAACACCACCAACTCCTCCATTATGGATCTGCTCGTCGTGCGAGGTGGGACTTTCTGTACAACGGCAAAAAGCAACATGTCGATTTTCAGCCTGCTCTGAATTCAAATAACGGGCCATTCTTGCTAGATGCGGCGTTGAACGGCAAAGGTATCTTCCGCGCGCCTGATTTCTTGGTGTCCGAAGCTGTTCAGAATGGCGATCTTATTCCGGTCTTGCCGAAATGCGAGTTCCCGGCTTTGAGCATACAAGTCGTACATCGCACCAATAGACGTTTGAACAAACGTATGCGGGCATTGGTGGAGGCGCTTCAACAAAGCTGTGCCGCATTGAATGCAAGTCTGTGATCTTATTTGAAAGCAGGTCCTCGGGCGCGACGCTGTATCTTCAACTGCCGGCTTGAACGGGACTTTCGTCGCGGGCTGCACCGATGACTGCACAGCGGAACGAAGTGGCCGTTGGTGAAGCGTGCGCGGCAATCAATGGCCGGTGCGCTGGCCAGACTTTACAGCAATGCCGGGATTGACAGAAATCAACGACGCGACGGTACAGTTCCCGCTACTGTTTTCGAACTTTCGAATTCGTCCAGAGTAGCAAGGAGCAGCCGGATGTCGTCAGACGATCAAGCGCAAGGACGAGAAATACCTTCCCACGCGCTGGTGTATTTTGTCTTGCTCACTGTCGCGATCACTTGGGGCATAGCGGGCGCATTTATCTTCTTCCCCAAGCAAGCTACAGGACTTTTCGGAGAATTGGAGGGCGCCCACCCGCTATACTTTCTTGCCACTTGGGGTCCCGGACTGGCCGGTCTCATCCTGGTTTTTGCCTATGGCGGGTCGCGTGGCCTAAAAAGGTTTCTTTCGCGTCTGTTTTTGTGGCGCAGTAATCCCCTTTGGTGGTTGCTTGTCGTAGTTGGTCTGCCGCTTGGCTTCATGGCCGGGTCGCTGATCAAGGGTGGGCCAATACTGGCGCCGATGGAAGATGGAGCCGGTCAGGTCCTTGTCCTGGCCATCATCATGCTTTTTCTCGGGCCCGTCGAAGAGTTCGGGTGGCGAGGCGTTGCGCAACCAATTCTGCAACGCCATGTCGCGCCAATTTGGGCAGGAGCCATGATCGGTGCGGTCTGGGGGGCATGGCACATTCCGGCCTTCTACCTTTCCGGAACGGTTTACGCGGATTGGAACCTCCCGCTCTTCTTGGTCGGCTGCGTAACGCTGGCAATCCTTGTGACGCCGATCTTCAACGCATCAGGTGGCGGTTTGCTTTTGCCAATCCTGTTTCACTGGCAGCTGATCATCCCTTTCTGGCCTGACGCGCAACCTTGGGACACCTGGATTTTCGTTGCGGTGACGGCAGTTGTGGTCTGGCTGAACCGCAAGCGCATGTTCTCCCGCTCTGGAGGCGAAACGATCGTAATTCCGACCTAGATGCTGGACCCTCCCGACAATCCAGATGCCCGTTTTGAGTTCTTCCCGCACCCCGACCAATAGGAGTGCATTCAAGTGTGGTCCTTGTCCAGCAACCGGCGTTTCATTTCTGTACATGGGGAAAATCCCCAGTGGCGATATATGCCTCCTCATCGGCCGAAGAAACGCGACCGAAATGTGGGTTGCGATGCGGGTGCCTTCCAAAGCGCTTGATGATAGAGCGTCCACGGGCGTTCTGAGCGCGAAAGTGATCGGAAAGATGCGCCAGTTGCGCTGGCATCTCCTCGATAATGACCTCAGTCAATTGTTTTACTAGCTTCAAACGGTCCAGATGGTCTGGTCCCTCACAATGATACAACGCAATCATATAGAATAGTTTTTTCCACGGCTTCACTTTTGCGAAGTGGCCATTCTCAATGCCCCCAAGAGCTATGTGGTTCGCTTTGATGTCCTGAGCGTAAGCCGCTGGTGTGTCGCGCCATAATGAACGCGGAAATTGATCGAGCGTGATAAGAAGCGCCAAACGCGCCTCCGGAGTTTGCGCCCAGTGATCTAACTCGCCGCGGGCAGCAGCGATAGTCAGGTCGGCATACTCGTCGCAAATGACTTGATCCATCCCTCCGTGCATCCGGCAGTTGATCCATTCTGAAAACGCTTCAGGGCATTTCCAAAAGCCGTTTTCTGGAAACCAAAGGTCTAGAACTGTTTCGGGTGTAAAAGGCATGCTGAAATTCCTCTAAAAAATCCTCAGAAATCTTTGGGAAACAGGCCCATAAGAGCTTGCGCGCCATATTCGCCAACGCAGCTGTCGGACGCCAAAAATCTATGGATGTATTCTCGGCGCAAATCCGTGCGCTCAGGATTTTCAATGAGTGTTTCAGATTGCGCTGCAGGGCGCATGAATGAGATGAATGGCAAGCGGATTGAGAAGTGAGGCATCATATTTTGCTCCTGTGAATTGATAACAACAGGCTACCGACGATAAATTTTTTCTGGTATCCGCCGCGGCGCTGTGCTGATCTGCAAAAATGCAGAGCTGTCTAAGAGATTGGGGTGACGTTCGGATCTTTCTTGCGGTGGTTCGCGAGGGATCGACGCTGGCGGCGTCAAAAGCCTTGGGTGTCGCGCAAACGACTGTGGCGCGCCGGATTGGCGGGCTGGAGCAGTCTTTGGGTTTTACGTTGTTTGAGAAAACGACACGTGGCGCCAAGCCCACCCCGGCTGCATATGCTCTCTTGGCCGACGCTGAAATGCTTGAGCGTAGTGCGCTGAATCTTCAAAAGACGGCGGCAAAACAGCTGGCCCTTCAGTCCAAGGTGATCCGCATCACCGCGATTAATGATGCATTCAATGAGCGATTTACCTCGATCCTCAACGCGTTTACCGACCAATATCCAGACGTTCGGTTCGAATTACGTCCGAGCGATGACGAATTGGATATTTCCGCTGGCGATGCTGATATTGCTGTTCGGATTGCGAATGAGAACACGCAGCATGACCCGAACCTCATTTGTCGCCGACTGTTTGAACTGAGCATGTCGTTGTTTGCATCACGCAAGTATGTGGAGAAATATGGTCGCCTTGAGTCATTGGCAGACTTGGACGCACATCGTTTTGTGACATTTGTCGACCGCCTTTTGAGGCACCCAGCAAATGAATGGCTTTTA
Organism: Yoonia sp.; assembly: GCA_041549425.1. Classification (GTDB taxonomy): domain Bacteria; phylum Pseudomonadota; class Alphaproteobacteria; order Rhodobacterales; family Rhodobacteraceae; genus Yoonia. Next base: position 5,087 of record JBFEQR010000002.1, read on the forward strand.
GAGCGGGTGCCAAACGAGAATGTCGTCGCCAGCTGCGGCGAGATGTTGGCGATGTCAACACATGTCAAGCTAGGCTTGGGCATCGGGCTGTTGCCCACGCGCTACCAACTGAGCAATCCTGAGCTGGTCCACTGTCACGAACTGCCCAAAGGAACCGGAGCCGTAATTTGGCTATTGGTAAATCCGGTTTCTTATGAGCGCTCCGAAGTAAAGGCATTCACCAAGTTCTTTGCGCCTCGATACATCGACTACTATCGAAATCTTTAGTGTCGACGGGTTCGAAATGCCCGGTTCTTGTGTATCGCACAGCACTGCTCGCCTTTGGGGTTGAAGCCGCCGTTAGTGTGATGAAGACCAATGGCAGTTCCCGGTGGAAATGGCTTTTTCGTACTTGCCGACTGGTGGCACCAGGAGCTTGGCTATCGCACTATTGAAAACATGGAAGTGATCTACAGCCTTGTATCCCATTCGTTTCACGTAGAAATTTGCGGCAACTGGATTGATCGTGTACAAACCTATTTTTGTGCAACCAGCCTCGCGCGACCAGTTTTCGCAAGCCGCCATTAACTCGGTTGCGGTCCCGTGTCCCCGGAAATTTTCGTCTACAGACATCCGCCAAATAGAGCCAATCTGGCTTTCTGGTTCAGGCTTCGTTTCGTCCATTCCCTTCTTGACCGCGCAACAGCCGACGATCACTTGTGGTGACCCCAAGCAGGCGACAAACATGCAGCGGTCGTCCATGCCGCCGTAGGTTTGGAGCAAATTTTTGCCGTTTGGACCTATGTCTCCTGCCTCTGACAAAGAAACATCTCGCATCTCGTTCATTTTTTTCATGAACCAAGGGCGAAATAACCAATGAACAGCCAATTTTGATTGGCTCAAACCGTTTACCCAAATTCGGCATACATCTGCTTTGTCTTCCGCTCTTAATTTTCGGATTGTAATGTCGGACTTCATTTTACATCTCCAAGGCTGCGTGACAGCCGCATCCAAAATTGGCCGAAGCGACAAAAGCCGACGTTCGTCTAATTTGCCATACTGGTCAAGTTGGGCACTTTGCTGTCGTTGCCCGAACATGGCCGATCATACCGTTCGTGCAGAGCCACTAGTCGTCTGACAGCTAAGCGGACCACATGCGTGTCATTCTAGGCCAGTGCATCGCGCAGCGAGATTGCCAACTCTGAAATAGAATAAGGCTTTGCGATGACCTTCACATTTTTCTGTCCGACATCTCTCAGATCGTTATAGCCTGACGTCAGCAAGACTTTGGTATTTGGGCGGTTTTTGAAGACCCATTCGGCTAGATCGAAACCTGACATCAATCCCGGCATTTTGACGTCGGTAAAAACGAGCGATACGTCTTCGTTGGATGCAAGCAGCCGTATTGCGTCTTTTGCTGTCGTTGCCTCAATAAAGCGGTATCCCAATTCAATCAGCCGTTTGCGCGCAATCTTCATGACCGCCATGTCATCTTCCACCAAGAGGATCAGTTCGCCGCGCCCGACGGGAATAGCTTGTTCAGGTTTTTCCCGTGCCGCCAACTTTGCATCCGAGTCCGCGCGCGGCAGGTAGATGTTTATGGTCGTGCCGTGTCCTTCCCGACTGTCGATCCGGCTGAAACCGCCGGATTGCCCTGTGAAACCCATGACCGAACTCAGGCCGAGCCCGCTGCCTTTGCCTGTTTCTTTGGTTGTGAAAAACGGAATGATTTGTTTTTCCTTCACTTCGGGGCTCATGCCGGTACCTGTGTCCGAAACGGAAAGTAGGACATATTCGATTTGCTCGGCCTCGGGCATGGATTTCAGATCTTGGGCGTCGGGTAAGAGATTCTGGGTCGCAACGCAAAGCGTGCCACCAGAGGGCATTGCGTCACAGGCGTTTCCCACAAGATTCAAGATTGCCGCGTCAAGTTCGCCGGGGTCGGCCAATACTTCCCAGTTATCGGGCGCAAGTTTTGTGACAAGCCTGATATTTTCGCTAAGCGTCCGTTCCAATAGCTGAAGTGAGCCGATGATGCGATCATTCACACAAAGCCGAACAGGCTGCAGAGAGCTTTTTTGCGCGAAGGACAGTAGCCGCTTGTTTAGGCTTGCACCGGCCTCTACGGCCTCAAGCGCTTCATGAAGCAGGACAGTTGTCGGGGCGTCGGGCGCCCACATCGTGGCAAGCTCCAGATTTCCACCAATCACGGCTAAAAGGTTATTGAAATCATGCGCCACACCGCCGGCAAGTTGACCAATGGATTCGACGCGCTGCAAGTGGGACAGTTCCATTTGCGCCTTTTGGCGATCCCGCATTTCCTGCTCCAGTTCACGCGTGCGCTCGGCGACGCGCGCTTCCAGCTCCTGATTGGATTGCGCCAGTTGCAGTTCCAAAATCTTTCGTTTGGTGACATCGTAGTTCACACCGATCATCGACTTGGGCTTGCCGTCTTCATCGTGATTGAGCGGACATCCCTGACCGACAAGCCATCGCACCTCACCGTTCTGGTGGATCACCCGGAATTCTTCGCGGAAGGGTGCGTTGCGCGCGATCGAACGCGCATTTGCTTTTGTCACACGTTCGATATCGTCGGGATGGATATTCGCGAGCGCTCTTCTGACGTGCATCGGTCCTGCAGTTTTCGGGAACCCGAACAATGCGAATTGCCGGTCGCTCCACCGAAGCTCGTCATTGGTCAGGTTCCAGTCCCACGTTCCCATGCCCGCCGCTTCGTAAGCCAGTCGCAGGCGGGTTTCGCTTTCATGAAGTGCATTTTCGGCTTGCTTGATGCGCGTGATGTCGTGACCTTCAGGCACGAGCGAAACAACGGTACCGGCTTCGTCGAAGAGCGGCGTCAGCGAAAAACCGATATCCATGACCTCGTCGTTTTTCCCGACAACCTTCGTTTCAAAGCACGATGCCTCGCCTGATGCACCCTTGAGAATGGCATCCCTGATTGCCTCGCGCGCCTCCTGACTGCCGCGCCACCACGGCGTGTCCCAAAAGGGCATGCCGACAATCTTGTTCAGCTCAACACCGATGAAATCCAGCGCACTTTTGTTGGCATCCAGCAGTCGTCCATCAGATGACAGCAAGCCTATGAATCCCCTTACAAGGTCATAGATCGCGCGACTTTGGTCGCCGTTACTATTGCTGGTGGCTGAAGCAGACATCTATTCCCTTGCAAGTCAGAAAGACATTTTAGTGGTAACGATTGTCAGAATACTAAGTCATCTTACCTAGGCGCCCGCCTGCACAAATTCTTTGACATGGATCATGTGATGCAAGAGTTGTCGCGCCAATGCCGTCGCAACAACACGCATTTCGCAACGCTGTGCTTTGCCGAACTGGCGGGTACTGAGGGGCTGAGCATTTTGTTCGGCGCGTGGGTCGCGTTACTCTGTTGGCAGAGCCCTTCAAGTCACAATGCAGGAACAAGGAATTCCGCAAAACTGCGCGCTGATGTTCTTATTTTTGCGCGATGACTAGGGCTGCTTTTTCTTCCTCATGGACTGCGATGACCCCCTTTCAGAAATTTCGTGAATGGCTTGTGTAAATCGGTCCTCGATGGTCTGCTCATATTCCGCGAACGGGTCTTACCCTGCGCGTGCCGCGATATCGACACGTGGGACGCCCGTCTCGATATCGCGCGTCATCACCGGCTTGTTGGCCTCGAAGATCTGGGTTTGAATGTAGCGAGAAGCGTCGCAAAAGGAACAGACGCACCTGTGCTGACACCCATATGGGGGTCCTATGAACATCTCTTCCTCTGACAATCCCTCCACGGACCGCATCCTGACAGGTGTAGCTCTGATGCTAGGATTTTGCGTAACTGCCCCCTTGCTCGATGTTGCGGCCAAGCTTGCATCTGGCAGCATACCAGTGGGACAGATCACGGCCGCACGCTTTATCGTTCAGTGCGTGCTGATGGCACCGTTTGTCTGGATCATGGGTCTGTCGTTGCGGGTGGCGCGGGGGCAATGGCTGGCGCTGTTGTTTCGCGCGATACTTTTGTTCGTCTCGACCTTTTGCTTTATTGCTGCCATCCGGGTGATGCCGCTTGCCGATGCCCTGGCGATTGTGTTCGTGGCCCCATTCATTGTGCTGCTTGTTGGGAAATTTTACCTGGACGAAGATGTTGGGCCGCGCCGCGTGGGGGCCGCGATCGTGGGCTTTGTGGGTGTCTTGTTTGTGATCCAACCCAGTTTTGCAGCCTTTGGCGCAGTGGCGTTATTTCCGCTGGGCACAGCGGTGGGGTTCGCGTTCTATATACTCGTCACGCGCGGGCTGTCCCGCCGAATGCATCCTGTCACCTTACAGTTCCACACAGGCCTTATCGCCAGCCTGCTGTGTCTGCCGGTAATGATACTGGCCCAGGGCACGGGGGCGGAACTGTTTGATCCAGTGTGGCCCAAAGGCATTGTGTGGCTCTGGCTATTTGGCGTCGGATTTTTCGCCACGCTAAGCCATATGATGATGACCTATGCGCTGTCGCTGGCACCTTCGGCCACACTGGCGCCACTGCAATATCTGGAACTGCCGGTGGCGACATTGCTGGGTTATCTGGTGTTCAGTGATTTCCCTAACACGCTGACCCTCACCGGAATCGCCATCATTATTGGCGCAGGGCTCTATATGATTCACCGCGAAAGGGTGACTGCCCGTCAGCTTATTACCGAGCGTGCTGCTCCACCGATCTGATGCGGCGCAAGCCCAGTATGAATGATTCAAAATCAAAAGTGTCATTGATCGGATCGCATAGCGACGCGGCCTGACACGTTGCCACCGCCCCAAAATAGGTCACCTGCCGAATGGCGCGCCCGCATCCTTGCCTTTTTCCGGTCTTCAAGAAACGACGCAACGATGATTCAAAACAGGGAGTATCACATGAAACTGACGGCTACTCTGATGGCCGCCACAGCAGTGACTTCTGTCTTGGCGCCTAAACACAATGTTTGAACGGAGTGTTAGCAGTACAGTTGTGGGTACAATTTCGGCTCAGTTTTGCGCAGAAGCGGCCGTCTGACCAGTCGTGACGATCAGGGTTCTCGAGGCCGGACTTAGTTGGAGCCATCCCTAAGCAATCTTCCCGGAACGTGAGGTTCCACAAAAACATCAACTGGACAAAGAATTGTCGCTCAGACTTCGCCCAAGCGCTCGTTTATCTCGTCGATGTGGCGCAATCGCGTGCGGGCCTCTACACCTGCGAGCAGCGTGGCGTCGGTGACGATATGATGGCAGAGCGCTATGACGGAGGCGTGATTGAATTGGGGGTCGGATGTCTCAATCCGGCACCTGAAATGCCACTTTACCCTATCATCAGGCTGACTGCCTTCGTCCGTGATAAGCGCGGTTGTCATGCCAAGTCTTTTTAGTTCGTCGATTGCAGCATTTGTATTCGCGCTTCTGCGGCGCAGTGCGATCCAGATAACCAGATCATCCGGCTGCATGGCGGCAAAATGTTCGCCAAGACTTTCACCGGCCTGCGGAATGACTGCAGCATCGGGGACGACCTTTATCAATTGCCAATAGATATATTCCGCAAAGCTGCGGCTGATCCGGTAGCCGGCAAGCCAGACTTTGCGCGCATTCACAATTGCGTCGGCTAACGCCTCAAGTTCGGCAGGGTCGATCTGGTCAAAGGTCCATGCGACGTTTTGGACCTGTTCGTTCAGGGCGGTCGCCAGACGGCCTTCTTTTGGCGCGCCTTCTGCGTGGGCAAGAAAATGGCGGGACCCGTTTTGCCGCTCTTCGCGCGCAGTGCGGCGCGCACTTTCATAGCTGGCGAAACCGATGCGCCGCACAAATCGGGATACGGTCGCTTTTGAAACGCCGCTCAGCCGGGCCAGCTCCTGTGCATCATAGGACGCAAGATCACCCGGAAAATCGAGGAGGAAGGTCCCAAGCTTCCGCTCCGCACGGTGCAGGTCGGGCAGGCTTGACCTGATGCGCGCCAGGAAAGTCGGGTTTTCGTGAAATTCGGGTTCCATGGATGTATCGTGTTTAAGCGGGCAAAATCTTGCAAGCCCAAAGCGCGTTCGATTCGCAAAATACCCGCTTTCCTTTCGTGATACTGGAAAAAATTTGAGAGAATTTTGGTCTGAGAACAGCCGAAAAGCTCAAAATACGCCTAAGAAATGTGCAAAATCCGAATTTCATATGCTGGAAAGTGTAAAACTGTGATTTCATCTTGGGCGATATAGCCTCTTTGTGGAACCGTGGTTTCACAACAACACAACAGCACAACAGGGGTCCACATAATGAAACGTCGAAATTTTCTCGGTACGACTGCGGCCGTTCTCACCGCACTTGCCATGCCCGCTTTTGCCGAAACCGCATGGCCTGAACGTCCTGTGCGCATTCTGGTGTCCTTTCCTCCGGGTGGATCAAGTGATCTGGTCGCGCGCATGCTTGGTGAAAAACTCTCTGCATCGTTGGGTCAGCAATTCGTTGTCGAAAACAAACCCGGCGCAGCAGGGACACTGGCGGCATCAGCACTGAAAGAGGCGGAGCCAGATGGCTACACCTACATGCTGTCGAACCTGACACCCTTCAACGTCGCCCCCATCCGGTTTCCTGATACCCCATACGATCCGATCGCGGATTTTGACCACATAACTTACATCGGCACTGTGCATCTTGGTCTTTTTGCGGCGCCTGCGATGGGGGTAAGTGACCTGAACGCGCTGATCGAGGCCGCAAAGAGCGAGCCGGGCAGTTATGAGTATGGCAGCTCGGGTGTCGGGTCGTGGGGCCATATCATCGCCGAACAGTTCCAGAATGAAACCGGTGCGGAACTGTTTCACATCCCTTACAAAGGTTCAGGTCCGATGCGGTTGGATTTCCGTAGCGGCGTAGTTCCTTCTATCTTCGATGCCGTGCCGCAGAACCTGCCGGCAGTTGAAGAGGGGACGGCGATACCGCTTGCTGTCACATCAACAGAGCGGCTTAGTTCTTTGCCGGATGTGCCCACTTTCACGGAGTTGGGTTACGACATCGTCGCCGAGAACTGGCTGGGCTTCAGCGCGCCCGCAGGTGTGCCGGACGATATTAAGGTCAAACTTGATGCCGCATTGACCGACGCGATGAACTTGCCCGATGTTCAAGCACAATTCGATACATGGGGTCTGGTGCGCGAACCCAAGACCAGTGCCGAGTTTGAGGCCTTTGTCAGCGATTTGCTGGAACAGTGGACACCTTTGGTCACGTCGGCAATGGAATGAGCATGAATATGAAGATCGCCGTTTTTTTTGTGGGCGAAGTGCGGGACGCTGGCTTTAATGCCAGCGCCCTTGCAGGCGCCGAGGCAGCCGCGGCCGAAGGACTGGCTGATGTGTCGATCATAGAGGGTGTGCGCTACGATCAGGATGAAATCCGTGCGCGTCTGGCCGAAGTCGTGCCCGAGGTTGACGGGCTGGTCTTTATTGGCGGTCAGGGGAACATCGCAACGCCTGAAATTGCCAAAGAATACCCCGACAAGAAGTTTGCCATTGTGCAGGGTCAAGTAACGGGCGCAAACCTTGCGAGCTATGATGTGCGCCAAGAGGATTCTGCATTTCTTGCGGGCGTACTCGCCGCGCGCACGACAAAAACGGGAACCGTGGGGCATCTCTCCGGCCATCGTGTCCCACCCGGGCTGAAGGGGCGCGCCGCCTTTGTGGCGGGCGTCGCTTACGCTGACCCTGACATCCGTGTCCTGACCGGATTCTGCGGCACGCAAGACGACAGCGCAGTCACCCAAGATTGGGCTGCGGCAGAGATTGCAGAAGGCGCGGATATTATCTTTACGATGCTCAACGATGCACGGTCCGGTGCGATTGAAGCGTGTCGCAAAGGGGGTGCACGGCAGATCGGCAACGCGCTTGACTGGGTCGCCACTGATCCGGATGTTTTCGTGGCTTCCGCGATTGCGCGGATTGATCTGGGCGTGAAACAGGCAATCTCTGACATGGTTGCGGGCATCACGCCGGACGGCGTCGTCGAGTTCGGTCTGGCGGAGGGGGATTTTGTGTCGCTACGGATGGCTGCGGATATCTCTACTGCCATCAAAAACGACGTCGAGACCGTGGCGCATGGCATCCGCAGCGGGGCAATCACCGTTCCCAAAACCTACAACGGTCCAGAGTTTCAGCCGGCGGGCACATGATGCGCCGTCGGGACGTGATTTCGCAGATAGGCCCGTTGATCATGCTGGCGGCGGGCCTTGCCTTTGCCTTTGGCGCGATTGCCACCCTGGAGCTGGGATCATTCCGACGGATGGGAGCAGGCGCGTTTCCATTGCTTGTCGGGGGAATACTTGCGCTGCTTGCTGCGATCGGACTGGTTCAGAATTTGCGTGCCCCGATGGAAACGGCCAAAGCCGACCCCGTCGCTGTGTTGGGGGTTGTCGGCGGCGTGGGGTCATTTGCCTTTTTCACGCCAATGCTCGGGGTGCTTCCGGCTGCTGCGATCGCTGTTTTTGCGACGGGGGCCGCGATCCCTGGGTTTCGCTGGCCTATGCGGCTTGCGCTGTCTGTTGGCGTGGCAATCGGCGTCTGGCTGATCTTCGTGAAGGGACTGGGCATGCCGTTCGTCGCCATCAGGGGGTTCTGATATGGAATTGCTTTCAAATCTTGCGCTGGGGTTCAGTACGGCAACGACGGTAAGCAACCTGTTCTATTGCTTTGTCGGCGTCTTCCTTGGCACATTCATCGGCGTACTTCCCGGGGTGGGTCCGCTTGCTGCAGTTGCGATGCTGCTGCCTGTGTCATTCTATCTGGAGCCCACGACTGCGCTGGTGATGTTGGCGGGGGTCTACTATGGCGCTGAATATGGCGGGTCGATCGCTTCGATCCTGCTGAACATTCCCGGCACACCGTCATCTTCGGTCACCTGCATCGACGGATATCCGATGGCGCAGCAGGGGCGCGCGGGTGTCGCTTTGTTTGCCACATCCGTCGCGTCGTTCTTTGGCGGGGTTTTCGGCGTCGTCGTGATGGTGCTGCTTGCGCCCAGACTGGCTGAATTCGCCCTCCTGTTCCAACCTGCAGAATATTTTTCCGTGATGGTTCTGGGCCTGATTGCGGCTTCTATTGTCAGCTCGTCCGGCGCATTGCGCGGCTTGATGATGGTGTGTCTGGGAATTTTGCTGGGCACAATCGGTGTGGACGTAAACAGTGGTGAAGCCCGTTTTACCGGCGGCATGCCAGAACTGCGTGACGGGGTGTCGCTGGTCGTGGTTGCGATGGGTCTTTTTGGCATATCAGAGGTCATGGTGTCGCTTCGCGGCGCCACAAAAAGCTATGCCGGACAGAATGTGCGCGGGCGCGATATCTATCCGACGCGCGCTGAATGGCGGCGCAGTTTTCTGCCGGCATTGCGCGGCGCAAGTATCGGGTCTTTTTTTGGAACATTGCCGGGGACGGGCCAGACGGTCGCAAGCTTCGTCGGCTATGCCCTTGAGAAAAAAGTGAGCCCGAACAAGGCAAAATTCGGTGCAGGAGCAATTGAAGGGGTCGTGGTGCCGGAGTCCGCCAACAACGCTGCGGCGCAGACAGCGTTCATTCCAACCCTGACGCTGGGTATTCCGGGGTCAACGACAATGGCACTGATGCTCGGCGCCTTGATGATCCACGGAATTACCCCGGGTCCGCGCCTGATCTCCGACCATCCTGATCTGTTCTGGGGTCTGGTCGTCAGCTTCCTCTTCGGCAACTTTTTCCTGCTTGTCCTGAATATCCCGCTGATCGGGCTCTGGGTGCGCCTGCTGCGTGTGCCGCATTATTATCTCTATCCGACCGTGATCATCATGATCTGTGTGGGGGTTTATGGCATTTCAAACTCGCTCACTGATGTCTGGGCGACACTTGCCTTCGGGCTGATCGGTTACGTTCTGCGCCTGTTTCGTTTTGAGCCTGCCCCGATGCTGATCGGCTTTGTTCTTGGGCCGATGATGGAAGAGTTCTTCCGTCGCGCGATGCTGCTGTCACGCGGCGACCCGATGGTCTTCCTCGAACGTCCCGGAAGTGCGGCATTGCTCGCTGTGGGCGCGCTGCTGCTTTGCGCATCTGCGTTGCCGGTAAAGCGTATTCTTGGACGGTTGCTGAGACGTGCATGACCAAGCTCAACGACAGGATAATTTGGGATTATGATGAGACCGCTTGAATGCGCATACCTCATGTGTTTTCAAGGGTATGGTCCAACTCGCAATTCGATCGCAAGGCTTTCTTACGTCCATCAGCTGGATGTCTGCTTAGTCCGGTGGCCTGAAAAGGCGGACGCAAAACGTTAATCTTTCGGAAGAGATACAGGCGCGTACTCACGTGGAAGGTATGTTTCGGTGAAGCCGAAATAGAATTTACCCGCAAGAGAGCTTACTGGTTTTCCATAAGCTCTGACGACGGACAACCGGACCTTTCAATCAGGCACAGAGTTGCGCCATTTTTCATGTCGCCCATGAGGCGGTTGGTTTTGAAGGGGACAAACTGCACCCAGTTAATTGTTCCCCAATCAATCGACTCCGACGGCAGCGTGTTGATTAGCTCAAAACGGCATTGCTGGCGTACTTCAGCACTATCGCCGTCTTTGGCGGCTACCATTATTGTGACCGCTTTTTCAACATCGAGGGCTACGGACCTCGCACTCTTAAATCCGGCCTGCGAAGAGCTGGCCTCAGAGGTTTCTACTCTGGCAGAAGTCTTGGGGGTGTCCTCTTTCCCACGGGCGCGGAGAAACGGGACGAATGGATGAGGGAACATCTTCACTGTTTAAAACCTTCACAAACGACGGTACCCGGCCAGAAGCAAAACAAAACACGCTTCTGGCCTTGGTTTGTGTATACAATCGCCATTTGACAAGATTTGGCACTAATAAGGGCATTATTTTGTCAATCGTCATTTTGGCCACAGACGAATAATCGCCTGTCCTCTCGCTTGAGCCGATATCTTTTGACCTCGGATTGTGACTTTTTGCGGTGATCTACCTCAATCGCCCCAGACACATATTCATAATAAAAACCAGTTGGTAATGGCGGCCAAAACCAGTGACTGACGCGTGAAGCTGAATCGAAGCCCACTTCAAACGAGAGAGGAACCGCAAAGGTCGCGTGATCATTCATCCCTGAGGGCAAATCTGTTGATAACGCACCCTATCGGGCATTTGGGCGGGAAGCCGTCTGAGGCGTCGGGCGCTACATCCCGAAGAAGTATATGGTGGAGGCAGGCGTGTCGTCCGCGAGCGTGCATTCAGTGCCCCTTGGCAGCAATAACCGCGCCTCAAGTGTCGTAAAGCCCTGCAATTTTCCCGCGCAACGCAACCAGGGCCAGGACCGTATCAATCGTTGGTGTGGGGGTCTCGGTCACGCGCCCGAGTTCCTTGACAGAGCCGACGAGTGCATCGATTTCCATCGGGCGTCCCTGATCGAGATCCTGCAGCATGGACGTGCGGTGGGCACCCACATCGGCCCCGCCTTGGATGCGGCGGTCTACATCGATGGGGAATTTGACACCAAGCTTTTCGGCAATTGTTTGCGCCTCGATCATCATGTTGCGTGCCACCTCGCGCGTGCCGGGATCCGTGCAAAGGATGTCGAGCGTCGCGTGTGTCAGTGCAGAGATCGGATTGAAAGACAGATTTCCCCAAAGCTTTACCCAGATTTCATCCCTGATTTTTGGCCTGACCGGCGCCTTGAGTCCGGCCGCCGAAAGCGCCTTGGAAAGGGCCAAAGCGCGCTCGGATTTTGAACCGTCCGGCTCTCCGAGAGAAAAGCGATTGCCTTCGATATGCTTCACCACTCCGGGTGCGATCACCTCGGCGGCAGGGTAGACCACACAGCCCAGCACACGGTCGGGCCCAAAACCGTCCCATTGGGCGTTGCCGGGATCAACGGTTTCCAGTCGCGTCCCTTCAAGGGGCCCGCCGATTTTGTGGAAGTACCACCACGGGACCCCGTTCACACCAAAGACGATGGTCGTGTTGTCGCCGATCAGTGGTTGCATTTTTGAAACCACGGGCGGGACGGAATGGGCCTTGAGCGTGACAATCACATAGTCTTGCGGCCCAAGGTCAGCGGCATTGTCAGAGGCGGTGACCATGACCGTCGTCTCGCCGCTTTCCTCAATCAGGCGCAGCCCGTTTTCACGCATCGCTTCAAGGTGAGGGCCGCGCGCCACAAGGCTGACATCCGCCCCGGCTTGTGCCAGTTTTGCGCCCATATAACCACCGATTGCACCGGCGCCAAAAATACAAATCTTCATGTCTTGCTCCCTAACCCAGACCCAGTTTCTCGGCGAGGCCGATGCGCTGGAGTTTGCCCGTCGCGCCCTTCGGAATCTCATCAAGGATAAGAACCTTCCGCGGGACTTTGAACGCGGCCAGCCGTTCGCTTGCAAAATCGCGGATCTCGCGGTCGGTGGCGCTTTGGCCTTCTTTCAGCACGACAGCAGCGGCGACGTCTTCGCCCAGCTTGGCGTGTGGAACTGCGAAGGTTACGCATTGCCCGACGGCGGGGTGATCGGACAGGACGCCATCGACCTCCAGCGGGCTGATCTTTTCCCCGCCGCGGTTGATGATTTCCTTCAGGCGGCCGGTCAGGGACAAATAGCCGTCCTCATCAAACATGCCCTGATCGCCTGTGCGGAACCAACGCTTGCCTTCGGCTTCAAAGAAGTTCTTTTCATTGGCTTCGGGGTTCGCCTCATAGCCGGGGGTGACGTTGGGGCCGGAAATCGCGATTTCGCCCACGCCGTCGATCAGGCGGTTTTCCACTTCGTGGGCGATGCGCACTTCGGGACCTGCGGGCAGACCGACAGCGCCGGGTTTCTGGCGGCCGGGCTCAATCGGATTGCAGCACATCTGATGCGCAGCCTCTGTCATGCCGTAGGCTTCGACGACAGGTGCGCCGAAGGTCTCGGCCAGTTGGGTCATCACCGGGCCGGGGAGGGAAGAGGACGAGGAGCGCAGAAAGCGCAGGCGCGCGTTCTTGATAATGTCCGCATTGCGCGGGGCACGTGCCAGAATGGCCTGATGCATCGTTGGCACGGCGGTATACCAAGAGGGATCAACCTCTTCCAGCCAGCCATAGAACTTGAGTGCATCAAAACCTGGTGCGCAGCTGATCGACGCGCCAGCAGCGAGCGATGCGCTAACGGCAGCAATAAGGCCGTGGATATGGAACAATGGCATCACGTTGAGGCAGCAATCCTCGGGCGTCAAAGCAAGCGACGCACGGATATTTTCCGCAGAGGCCGCAACATTGGACTGCAAAAGCGGCACGATCTTGGGGCGCGATGTGGTGCCTGATGTGTGCAGTATAAGGGCGATATCATCGGCAGTGGGTGCTGTGTCGGGGGCGTCTCCGGTTACATCCGTTGACAGAGTGAAATTACCGGCTGGCTGGGTTGCAGTCAGCTCGATCACCGTCATGTCAAACCGCTCAGCCGCAGCGCGCGCGGGCCCGTCATAGCCTGCCTCGACAATGATCGCGCGGGCCTTGAGATCTTCAAGGTAGAACGCGAATTCGTCTTCTTTGTACGCCGGATTCAGCGGGGCCGTTGTGGCAGATTGCGCAACAGTAACGAAAGCGGCGGCCATTTCCGGACCGTTGGGCAAGACGATTGCAACGCGGTCACTTGCGCCGATACCTGCAGCACGCAATGCACGGCGCACGTCTTGTGTCAGTGCCTTGAGATCGCCATAGGTCATCCAGGCGCGGCCGGGCGCGCCGATTGCATTGGCGGTATCGGGATGCGGCTGGATCAGGTCTTCTAGTCTTTGCATGACATGTCTTTCATTTCTTTTTCGTGTTTCTGTTTGCTTGCTCATTCGGTCAGAGCCCGCGTGTTCATCAGTCTGGGACAACCCGCCGCTTGCGGCGCAGCATCTTGAATGCAGGCAAAAGGATCAAGAAAATTGCGATCACTGTTATCGGCCCTGCGATGGGTCTGTTAAAGAAGATCATCGGGTCACCTGATGACAATAGCAAGGACTGGCGAAGTGTCGGTTCGGCAATTGGACCCAGCACAATCGCCAGAACGGCAGGTGCGAGCGGGTAATCAAACTTGCGCAGGAAGAATGCGCCAAGTCCAAAAATCACAATCAGCCAGAGGTCGTGCATACTGCGCGATGCCGCAAAGCCTCCGACGATGGACAACACAAAGATCAGCGGTGCAAGGATCGTGAACGGCATGCGCAGCATCCACACGAAAAGCGGGATAAACGCGAGGTTGATCAAAACAGCTGCCAAGTTCGAGATATAGAAGGATCCAATCAGGCCCCAGACAAATTCGCTTTCGTCAAGGAACAGGCGCGGACCCGGTGTCAGACCCCAGATCACCATGCCGCCCAGCAGGATCGCGGTCGTTGGTGAGCCCGGAATACCCAGTGTCAGCATCGGCAGCATAGAGCCTGTAGACGCAGAGTTATTGGCCGCCTCGGGGGCTGCGACGCCATCGGGGGATCCATTGCCGTATTCCTCAGGTGTCTTTGAGAACATTTTTGCGACACCGTAGGACATCAACGATCCGGGTGTGGCCCCTGCTGCCGGCAAAACCCCCACAAAAAAGCCGAGGATCGAGCCGATCCACGTGCCTTTCCAGCCGCGGCGCACCGCTTCTTTTGCGTCCGAGGCGAGCCCTTTTGCGGTCATCTTGGGGTTTGTCGTCGTGATCTCGCCGCGGGTCTGCTCAATCGTCCAGAGCATCTCGCCGATGCCGTAAACACCGATGGCCAGCACGATGAAGCCGATCCCGCGCAAGAAGCCCTGAATGTCAAACAGCACCAGCCTCGGTTCGCCGGAAATGGTGTCAAACCCGACAGTCGCAAGCACCAAGCCAAAACAGATCGAGAAGATTGTTTTGGGAATATCATCCCCGCCCAGACCGACGAAGGTCGCAAAAGCCAGTAGCATCAGGGCAAAGATTTCAGGTGGTCCGAAGTTGAGGGCCACCGTCGCCAAAAGCGGGGCAAAGAGGGTGAAGAACACAGTTGCAACAGTGCCCCCCACAAAAGACGCCAGTGCTGCCGTCACCAGCGCAAGGCTGGCACGTCCCTGCAGGGCCAAGGGTCGCCCGTCAAACGTTGTCGCCACCGCCGTGGAGGCACCGGGTATGCCCAGCGTGACCGATGAAATGGCACCGCCGTACATGGCCCCATAGTAGATGGCCGCAAGAAAGATAATGGCAGAGGCGGGCGGCACCAGAAACGTGATGGGCAAAAGGATTGCGACGCCGTTCACCGACCCCAGACCCGGCATTGCCCCAATGAACAGCCCGACCGTTACGCCGACCAGAATTAGTCCCAGATTAATGGGTTCAAGCGCCGTAAAGATGCCGCTGACAAGAAAAGAAAAGACTTCCATGGTGATCCTCGGCTTGGGCTGCGTCAGTAGATGATGTCGTACATCAGATCGAAGAATGGTTGCGTGAACGGCAGGCCTTGAGGCATCGAGATTTGCATCGCGCCCTCAAAAAAGAAGAACAGGCCAACGGGCAGGACAATGGCCATCGCCAGCGTCAACAGCCACGAGTGCCGCCCCAAGAACCGCAGGTAATAGATCAGGAAAAGTGCAACTGCCCCGTACATCGACACGACGGAAATCAACGCCACGAACCCGACGACCCCGCCGCCCACATGCAGGACCGTGCGCCAGCCAAAGGCATCCATCAGCGGCTCGTCAGAGACCGATGCCGGACTTTTTCCGCGCCACCAGTTGAAGGCGATGGCAGCGCAGCTCAGCAACATCCCAAACGAGAGCCAGAATGGCCAAAACCCGCCACCGGGCCCTTGGCCGCGAATGTA
The DNA here is from genome assembly GCA_041549425.1 of Yoonia sp. Lineage (GTDB taxonomy): Bacteria > Pseudomonadota > Alphaproteobacteria > Rhodobacterales > Rhodobacteraceae > Yoonia. The sequence continues at coordinate 20,843 of JBFEQR010000002.1, forward strand.
TCCGATGGGAAGCTCGGCGCTCTTCCACATCAGATACAGTGAAAAGAGGGCAAGAAGCCCTGCGAGTGATATCTCACCTTGGCGCATCTCTGCCCCCTTTCCAAAGTCTTGGATTAACCGTCAATCTCGGAGAGAAGCTGGCGGTGGTTTGCAACTTGCGTTGCCCAGTATGCGCGTGTTTCGGCTTCATCCATGGGCAGCGGGGACAGGCTTTCGGACACAAGGTAGGCCTGCCAATCGTCGCCTTCATAGACCTGGCCGAACAGATCCCGATAGTAGGCCGCAGCTTCGTCCGA
>JBFEQR010000003.1:0-20675 GCA_041549425.1 Yoonia sp.
ATGGACGAACTGTTTGATCGCATCATCGAAGTGGCGCGCACCGGTATTCCGATCCTGATGGTGGAACAGAACGCCCGCCAAGCCCTTGAAATCGCGGATAAAGCCTATGTTTTGGTGCAGGGGCGCAATGCCCACACCGGCACCGGCAAGGAACTGCTTGCCGACGATGAAGTCCGGCGCAGCTTTTTGGGCGGATAAAGACGATGCAGGCTCTGCCGCTGATCAAGGGCAATGGCTGCATCAGGCTGCAAGGCACAGACGAGGTGACGCAATGAACAAGACCGAAACGCATTCCAAGGGTATTGGGTAAATGGATTTTCTAAACGCAATCGTCGCCTTTGCGAATTTCGTCTTCGTGCCGGGCCTTGCTTATGGCGCACAGCTTGCCATCGGTGCGCTGGGTGTCACGCTGATCTACGGCATCCTGCGGTTTTCCAACTTCGCCCATGGCGACACGATGGCCTTTGGCACCGCGATTACCATTCTGTTCACCACCGCCTTTATCGGCATGGGGATCACATTCGGGCCGCTGCCGACGGCATTGCTGGCCCTGCCCTTTGGCATTGGCGCGACAATCCTGCTTTTGCTGGGCACCGATTGGGCGGTTTACAAATTCTACCGCGAACAAAAGGCCAAACCGGTGATCCTTGTCATCGTGTCGATGGGCGTGATGTTCGTCATGAACGGGATCGTGCGTTTCATTATCGGCGTGCGCGATATCCGCTTTGCCGATGGCGAACGCTTTCTGATTACCGCGCGCGACTTCAAAGAGATGACGGGCCTTGACGAAGGTCTGGCGATCAAGACGACGCAGGCGATTACTGTCGTGGTGGCCTTTATCGTCGTGGCCCTGCTGTTCTGGTTCCTCAACAAGACCCGCACCGGCAAATCCATGCGCGCCTTTTCTGACAACGAAGACCTTGCGCTGCTGTCAGGCATCAACCCCGACTGGGTGGTCAAGGTCACATGGATGATCGTTGCCGCCCTCGCGACCACTGCGGGTGTGCTGTACGGGCTGGACAAATCCTTCAAGGCCTTCACCTATTTCCAGCTTTTGTTGCCTATCTTTGCCGCCGCCATCGTGGGTGGCCTTGGCAACCCGCTGGGGGCCATCGCGGGTGGTTTCGTCATTGCCTTCAGCGAAGTCACAATCACTTACGCGTGGAAAAAGGTGCTGGTTTACATGCTGCCGGAAAGCCTTGAGCCGGACGGCCTCGTGCAGCTTTTGTCCACCGATTACAAATTCGCCGTCAGCTTTGCGATCCTGATTATCGTGCTGCTGTTCAAGCCCACAGGTCTGTTCAAGGGGCAATCCGTATGAATACCGTCGTCAGAGATACCGCACTTTTCGGTTTGGTCGCCGTCCTTTTGATCGGGACGGGTGTCGTGCAGGGTTGGAACTCTGCCCTGTTGATCCTGAACATGGGGCTGATCTCGGCCATCATGGCGCTGGGTGTGAACCTACAATGGGGCTTTGCGGGCCTGTTTAACATCGGTGTCATGGGCTTTGTGGCCTTGGGTGGTCTGGCGGCCGTTCTGGTTTCGACAGAGCCGGTGCCAGAGGCTTGGCAGGCCGGTGGTCTGCGCATCTTTGCGGGGCTTGCTTTCGGTGCGGGAACCGTCGTGGCGGCAGTCATGGCGCAAAAACGCCTTCATGGCCGCGCGAAAAATATCGCGACCTTGGTCATTCTGGTTGTTGGTTTCTTCGTCTACCGCGCCATTTTCGATCCCGGCAAAGAAGCCGTCGAAGCGGTGAACCCTGCCCTGACGGGTAACCTTGGTGGTCTCAACCTGCCCATCATTCTCAGCTGGCCCGTGGGTGGTCTGCTTGCTGCCGGTGCGGCATGGGTGATCGGCAAAACGGCCCTTGGTCTGCGGTCCGATTATCTGGCGATTGCTACGCTGGGTATCGCCGAGATCATTATCGCTGTTCTCAAGAACGAAGACTGGCTGGCGCGTGGCGTCAAGAATGTGGTCGGTCTGGACAGCCCCGTCCGTGATGCGGTGACGTTGCAAAACGACCCGGCCTTTGTAGAGCGCGCATTGGCATGGGGCATGGATCCGGTCACCGGATCGACCCTTTACAACAAAGCCGGCTATGCGGTCTTGTTCACGATTGTCCTGCTGATCCTGCTTTATCTGGCGCAACAGGCCCTCAAAAGCCCATGGGGCCGCATGATGCGGGCCATCCGCGACAATGAAACCGCGGCAGAGGCGATGGGCAAGGATGTCACTGCACGGCATTTGCAGATCTTCATCCTTGGTTCTGCCATCTGCGGGATCGCAGGGGCCATGATGACCACGCTTGACGGTCAGTTGACACCAGGCACCTATCAGCCGCTGCGCTTTACCTTCCTTGTCTGGGTCATGGTGATTGTCGGCGGGTCCGGCAACAACTTTGGCGCGGTGCTGGGGGGCATGTTGATCTGGTGGCTATGGGTGCAGGTGGAACCGCTTGGCCTTGGGCTGATGAACATCCTGTCCAGCGGGTTGGAAGACGGCAGCGCCCTGAAAGAACGGATGATCGAGGGTGCGGCACATATGCGGCTGCTGACAATGGGTCTGGTGCTGCTGCTGGTGCTGCGGTTCAGCCCCCGCGGTTTGATCCCCGAGCGGTAAAGCCGCCACCATTTCGCAAAAATAAGGGTCAGAGGGCAGGTTGTTCTCTGACCCTTTGCTGTTAAAAAAGAGGCGATAACCACAACCCGGGGGCCACATGGCGCTGATCTTTCGCTGGCTTGTCCGGCTTGCCTCTGCACTTATCGTTCTGGGCCTCGCGGCTGTGGCTTTGGCCTATTATTTCGCCGCGCGCTCCCTGCCCGACTATGACGGCACGCAGGCGGTGGCGGGCATAACGGCCCCTGTGGAAATCGTGCGCAACAATGCCAATGTGCCTCATATCTTCGGACAAACCGATGAAGACGTGTTCTTTGCGCTTGGGTATGCCCATGCACAGGACCGGATGTGGCAGATGATTATGCTGCGCCGGACCGCACAGGGGCGGCTTTCGGAACTGTTCGGCGCGCGGACCGTGGGGATTGACGAGGTCCTGCGGCGGTTCGACATTTACACGCTTGCGGTGGCCTCCGTTTCGGCACAGACGGACGAGACAAAGTCGGCGCTTGGCGCCTATTCTGCTGGTGTGAACGCGTGGCTGGGTCAGGTGAATGCAGGGTCCCGCGGGCGCGGCGCACCCGAAATGTGGCTGTTCAACCAGCCTGTCTCACCATGGCAACCAGCGGATTCGCTGGCCATCCTCAAGCTGATGGCGCTTGATCTGAGCGCCAACATCAGCAACGAAGTCTTGCGCGCGCGCGCATCGCTCTTGATTGATCCCGATCGTTTGCGCGACATCCTGCCCGATGATCCGACCAACGCCGTGGCTGCCCTGCCCGCTTATGCCACGCTGGTGCCCGATGTCCCCAGCTACAGCCCCAACACACGCATGGCCTATGATCCGCTGTCACCGATCAACCCGCCCGCGCTGGCGGGGGCGTCGAATGCATGGGCGGCAAACGCCAGCCGCTCGGCCACGGGCGCGACCCTGCTGGCCAATGATCCGCATCTGGGGCTGTCCGCCCCGTCGGTCTGGTATCTGGCGCGGCTTGAACTGGAAGGTGGCGGCGTCATCGGCGGCACCATCCCGGGTATGCCCATCGTGCTGAGCGGGCGCAGCGATACCGTCGGTTGGGGCCTGACCAGTGCCTATGTCGACGATCAGGACATCTATATCGAAGAGGTCAATCCCGATAATCCCGACGAATATCGCGGACCTGACGGCTGGGTGCCCTTCCGCACCCGTGACAGCATCATCACGGTCAAGGATGCCCCTGCGGTGACCGTGCGCCTGCGCTGGACAAGCAACGGGCCGGTGATGCCGCGCAGCCAGTATGATCTGGGCACCATCACGCCCCCCGGCCATGTCACATCCATTGCATGGACCGCCCTTTCGGATCAGGACACCTCAATGTCGGCAGCGCTGGAGATCACCAAATCCCGCTCTGTCGAAGAGGCTATTCGCGCCGGACGCGACTTTATCGCGCCGGCCCAGAACCTGACACTGGCAGACCGCAACCGGATCGCCATGAAAACCATCGGGGCCATTCCCGCCCGCGACGCAAACCACCAAAGTCAGGGACGCTTGCCCTCTTTTGGCTATCTGCCTGAAAACCGTTGGCTGGGGCGGTTTGCCTATGATGAAAACCCCATTTTCCTTGACCCCCAAGGCGGGATCATCGGCAACACCAATAACAAGACAACCGACCGGCCCTTTCCGCGCCACGTGACGCATCGCTGGGGCGACACGCAGCGCATCAATCGCTGGCGCCGCCTGATGCAAGCCCGCGAGGTCCACACCCGCGACAGTTTCATCGAAGCACAACTGGACACAGTCAGCTTTGCGGCCCTGACGCTGTCAACACTGATGGGGGCCGATCTGTGGTTCACAGGTGACGCCGCCCCCATTGGCACGCCCGAACGGCGGCGGCAGGAGGCGCTCAATCTCTTGTCCGCGTGGAACGGCGAAATGAACGAACATTTGCCGGAGCCGCTGATCTATGCGGCTTGGGCGCGGGCCTTTCAGCAACGGCTGATCCGCGACGAATTGGGACCGCTGGCCAGCGAATTCACCCATGTCGAGCCGATCTTTATCGAACGTGTGTTTCGCAACATTGATGGCGCGGGTGTGTGGTGCGATGTGATCCAGTCGGCACCGGTGGAAACCTGCACCGACATCGCGCGGCAGGCGCTGGACGACGCACTGATCTGGATCACCGAAAACCACGGCGAAGCAATCGAAGCGGTGCGTTGGGGCGACGCGCATGTGGCAACCCATGATCATCCAGTGCTAGGAAATACACCCTTGCTGGAATGGGTGGTCAACATCCGCCAGTCCACCAGCGGCGGCGATCATACTCTGCAACGCGCCACGACCTTGGGCGAAGATCCGACACCGTTCCATAACGTGCATTCCGCAGGCTACCGCGGGGTTTACGATTTCGCCGATCCGGACAGTTCGGTCTTTATCATCTCCACGGGTCAGTCAGGGCATCCCCTGTCGCGGCACTATGACAATCTGGGCGAGCTTTGGCGGCGCGGAGAATACATCCCCATGTCGCTTGATCCCGCATTGGCGCGGGCGGCAGCGGTCGGCGTGACGGTGTTGGAGCCGGTAGAGTAAGAGGCTGGTTTGCACGGCGGCGCAGAGACCTGCTAAAGACGTGTGAACCGTTCCTTCTGCAACGCCGTCCAGAACACCGTCAGGTCATAACCTGTCTCGGTCTGCACCTCATCCGTCACCACCCCTGCTTCGAACAGCCACGCGCGTTTGCGGCCTTCGGCAAATTTCAGCGATAGTTTCTCTTCGTGGCGCGGGTCTTTCAGCTTGTCGGGGATCGCGGCCAGCAGTGGGTCCAGCCCCTCGCCGGTCAGCGCAGAGACGGCAAACAGATCATCCGTCCGTGCCGCCTGCGTCAGCACAGCATCGCGTTCATCACCATCCAGAAGATCGACCTTGTTCCAGACCTCGATGATCGGGGCCTCTTCGGCCACGCCAAGGCTTTGCAGGATGGTCATCACATCCTTGGCCTGTTCTTCGGTTTGCGGGTGGCTGATGTCACGGACATGCACGATCAGATCGGCGTCCAGCACCTCTTCCAACGTGGCGCGGAAGGCGGCGACCAGTTCGGTTGGCAGATCGCTGATGAAACCCACCGTGTCGGACATGATGACCTCATCGCCCGTGGGCAGGGTAATCTTGCGCATCGTGGGATCAAGGGTTGCGAACAGCATGTCCTTGGCGAATACCTTGGCCCCTGTCAGATAGTTGAACAGCGTCGATTTGCCCGCGTTGGTATAGCCGACCAAAGCCACAATCGGGAACGGCACCTTGGCGCGTGACGCGCGGTGGAGTTCGCGGGTTTTCACAACTTTGGCCAACTGCTTGCGCAGGCGGTTCAGCTGTTCGTCGATGGCCCGCCTGTCGGCCTCGATCTGGGTTTCACCCGGACCGCCCACAAAACCAAGCCCGCCGCGCTGGCGTTCAAGGTGGGTCCATGCGCGCACCAGACGGGTGCGTTGATAGGACAAGGCGGCCATTTCGACCTGCAGCACACCTTCGGAGGTCCGTGCGCGATCACTGAAAATCTCGAGGATCAGGCCGGTCCGGTCTAGCAGCTTGACCCCCCATTCCTTTTCCAGATTGCGTTGCTGGACAGGTGTGACGGGACCGTCGATCAGGACCAACTCAACCTCTGCGTCGTGGAATATCTGTTTGAGTTCGGCAATCTTGCCTTTGCCGAACAGCTTGCCAGGGTGGATACGCGGCAGGCGCACGATATCCGCGCCCACAACCTCAAGATCGGGCAAGGCGGCCGCCAAGGCCACGCCTTCTTCCAATGCAGGTTCTGCCGCACGGCGGGTCTGGTCGGATTTCAGATCTGGGTGCAGCACCCATGCCCGTGTGATGGGCCGATCATGTTCGAGCAATGCTACTCTTCACCTTCATAAAGGCTGATGGGCTGCGACGGCATGATGGTCGAAATCGCACTCTTGTAAACAAGCTGCGATTGACCGTCGCGACGCAAAAGCACACAAAAGCTGTCAAACCAAGTGATAACGCCTTGTAGCTTGACCCCGTTGACCAGAAAAATGGTCACGGGCACTTTGGCTTTGCGCACATGGTTGAGAAATGCATCTTGCAGGTTTGCTTTATCGGTGGCCATTGCGACACCCTTCTGTTTCTTATTATGGCGGCCGTCTGGGACGCGCGGTCTTGAAACCGCAGTATGTCGCGGCACATCGCGACTTTCCACCCCCAAAACACAATTTAAACAATGCGCTTAGCGGCGCCAGATTTCAGGATTGAAAAGGGCGATAATGGCAAGGGTTTCCAGCCGCCCGAGAATCATTGCGGTGGCCAAGATGACTTTGGCCATGTCGGGGACGCCGGAATAGGCGATGGGCGTTTCGGCAGCGACCCCTGCCAAGGGTCCTGTGGTCGACAAGGCCGAGACCGCAAGCACCATCGCGGTTTCAAACTGCACGCCTGTGAGCGACAGCATCACCATGACCGCCGCGATACTAAGCGCGAAAAGCATAAAGAAAACCCAAGAGATATAGGCCCCCTGTTTACGAATACGCCGCGCATCCTTGCCGCCCCCGCCCACAGACGACGGATGCAAAAGCCGCTCCTGCTCGCGTTCGCTGTGCCGGTAAAGCGCATAGATCCGCAACAGTTTGACCCCGCCTGCCGTCGTGGCAACACCGCCCCCGATCAGTGCCATCCCGATCAGGAACAGGCCCGGGGTGTCCAGACCCGACCACCGTGTGGCACCCCCCCAATAGTGCGATTCAAAGCCGGTGGTCGTCAGAAATGAGGTCACAGTAAAAAGCGCGCCCCAAAAGGCTGCGAAGATTTCGCTCAGGCTTGCGGCCTCGCCAGTGTCGGTGGCGCCGATGAAATGACGCACGAACAACAGGAACGTCACGGACAGGATCAACACCATCGCCGTGACAAATTCCGGATCGCGGCGCAATTGGTGGTCGCCCTCGCCCAGCAGGCCGCGGCTGAACGTCAACCGTGACAAGGCGAAGATAAAAAAGCACAAAATCAACAGCTCGCCCCAGAACCGCGACGCCGCGAGATAAAGCCCGCCAATCGACGAAATGCCGGAGGTCGAAAGCGTCGACATCGCATGCATCAACGCCACAAAGGGCCGTTCGCCCGTGATGACAAGACCGACCCAAAGCACCAGCGTCAGCCCGACATAGACAGGGGTCAGCGACAGCGTGTACCGCACAAGCCGTTCGGAAGGATCGGCAATGCGGCCAATCTGTGAAAACGTCCCCAACGCACCGCCACCCGCCCCGCCTGTGGCGCGCACCTCAAACCCGCCAAGGTTCATCGGGGCAAAGATCGACACAGCCGTGATCCAGACCAGCAAACCGCCCAACCACCCAACAAGCCCGCGCCACAGGTGCTGCGACGGGGTCAGCCTGCCAAATGTGTCGTAAACACTGGCCCCTGTGGTGGTAAAACTCGACACCATCTCGAACCATGCGTTGAGGAAAGTGGTATTTCCCACTGCCTCATAAAACGGCAATGCAAACATGACCGGCAAAGCACTGAAGGCTGCCAGAAGGCCGATCAACTGGCTGCGGGCCACACTGGCAGGGGCATAGCCGGCGGTGGCAAGGCCGATCAGCAGCGTCAGGAACGAAAACAGGATAAAGCCGTAAAAGAACACCCGCATGGTGTTGAAATCATTCATCACCGCCGCATGCGCAGCCGGCACCAGCATGGCGACGGCCCCTAGCCCCATCAGGACGACAAAGAACGGCAGGCGGAGGATCACGCTCATCTAGAAAAAGTCGATCGAAACCTGCAAGAGACGTTCCACCTCTGGCACATCTGCTGTCATGGCAAAGATTGCGATCACATCGCCCTCTTCCACCCGGGTGTCACCGGTCGGGCGCACGACCTTGCCCTGTTTCATAATCGCCCCGATCAACGTGCCCTCGGGAAAGGCGACATCCTTGATCTGTTGGCCCGCAATCGGCGATGTCCCAAGGACCTGCGCTTCGATGATTTCCGCCTCTGCATCGCCGATGGAATAGACGCCGCGCACACGCCCGTGCCGGATATGGCGCAGGATCGAACTGACCGTCGTGGCGCGGGGATTGATATAGGCATCAATGTCCAGCGGCCCCATCAGCGGCACCAGCGTGGGATCATTGATCAGCGTGATCGCCATCCGGCAGCCCATTTCCTTGGCCCGCACAGAGGCCAGCAAGTTGGTCTTGTCATCATCCGTGACCGCCAGAACCGCGTCGGCGGCGCTGATGTTGGCCTCTTCCAGCAGGGCACTGTCCAGACCGTCACCGTTCAACACGATCGTCCGGTCCAATGCATCGGCCGCCGTTTCGGCAATTTCGCGGTTCTTTTCAATCATCTTCACGCGGATGCGTTCCGTGCGCGCCTCCAACGCCTGCGCAACACCCAAACCTACATTGCCGCCACCAATGATCACGATCCGCTCTTGCTTGGCTTGGGTCTTGCCAAAGATTTCAAGGGTGCGCGGGACGTCCCGCGTGTCCGTGATCAGGTAGCATTCGTCATTGGGAAAGATCTGGTCACCTGGCGACGGCGCAAAAAGGACCCCGTCGCGGCGCAGACCCACGACAATGGCGCGCAGGGTTGAAAAAAGATCCGTCAACTGGCGCAGCGGCGTGTTGATGACGGGGCAATCCTCGTCAATCGTGATCCCCAAAAGCTGCGCACGGCCATCAAGAAAGCTTTCGGTGTCAAAAGCCGCAGGGGCTGACAAACGCTGCAAAGCGGCCTCAGCCACCTCACGTTCGGGCGAGATTACCACATCAATGGGCAGGTGATTGCGCCGGTAAAGGTCGGCATAGCGCGGATCAAGATAGTTTTGCGCCCGCAGACGCGCGATCTTGCGCTGTACCGAAAAGACCGAATGGGCCACCTGACAGGTGACCATGTTCACCTCGTCGGAATAGGTAGCGGCAATGATCATATCCGCGTCCGTCGCACCCGCCCGGTCCAGCACATCAGGGTAGCTTGCGTTGCCTGCGATGCCCTGCACATCAAGCGTATCGGTGGCGCGCCGCACAAGTTCGGGGTTATTGTCCACGACGGTGACGTCGTTCATTTCGCCCGACAAATGGCGGGCGATCTGCCAGCCGACCTGCCCTGCGCCGCAGATGATGACTTTCATACCTCGTCGCCTTCAAGATAGGCCACACGACCGCCAGCCTTGTTCGACGTGACAACGCCGAGCGACTTCAGCTTGCGATGCAGTGCAGAGCGTTCCATGCCCACAAATGATGCGGTGCGGCTGATATTGCCGCCAAAACGGTTGATCTGTGTCAGCAGATATTCACGCTCGAACAACTCGCGCGCTTCGCGCAGGGGCAAGGTGGCAAGCCCACCGGCCAACACGATGCGTCCTTCCTCACCGCCGCCTTCTTCGACACTGGGCAATTCCTTTACGGTGATGTCACCGGTGTTTTCCCCAAGGATCAGAACACGTTCCACGACGTTCTTCAACTGGCGCACATTCCCCGGCCAATGCATGGTTTGCAACAGGGCCCGCGCATCATCCGCCAGTTGCCGCAAGGGCAAGCCCTGCGCCTTGTTGCACACGCTGATAAAGTGTTCGGCCAGCACCGGAATATCCTCGCGGCGTTCTTCCAGTGACGGCACCGCAATCGGGACGACATTCAGACGGTGGTAAAGTTCCTCGCGGAACTTGCCCGCGCCGATGGCGGCAGACAGATCGCGGTTCGTGCTGGACACAACGCGCAGATCAACCTGCACCTTTTCAGTGCCGCCCACCCGCTGGAACCGCTGATCCACCAGCACGCGCAGGATTTTCGACTGCGTACCAATCGGCATATCGGCGATCTCATCAAAATAGATGACGCCGCCGTTCGCTTCCTCCAGAAGACCGTGTTCAATGCCGCGACCGGCGTCCTCGCGGCCGAACAAGACCTCTTCCATGCTGTCGGGGGCGATGGACGCGGAATTCACCGTCACAAACGGGGCCGAGGCGCGGTTGGAATTGGCATGGATATAGCGCGCTGCAATCTCCTTGCCCGCCCCTGCAGGCCCCGTCAGCATGACGCGCCCGTTGGAATTGGTGACCTTGTCGAGTTGCGACTTGAGGGTGCGGAACGCCGCACTTTCGCCGATCATTTCGGTGCTATGGCTTTCGCCACGCTTGAGCGCGACGTTCTCGCGCCGCAGGCGCGACGTTTCCATCGCACGGCGGATCACGACCAGCAACTGGTCGATATTGAACGGTTTTTCGATGAAATCATAAGCACCCTGCTTGATCGCAGCGACCGCAATTTCGATGTTGCCATGACCTGAAATAATCACAATCGGCACATCGGGGTGATCGCGCTTGACGGATTTGAGGATATCAATCCCGTCCATATTACTGTCTTTCAGCCAGATATCGAGGATCATCAGCGCAGGCGGCTCTGCGGCGATCTGGGCCATGCATTCATCCGACGTGCCCGCCAGCCGCGTCGTAAAGCCTTCGTCAATCAGAATTTCTGAAATCAGCTCTCGGATATCGCGTTCATCATCTGTGATCAGAATATCGCCCATCGTTTCCCTCATGCTGGTACTTTTGTCGCCCGCGTATCTGACAAGACAACGGGTAATTGAATGATTGCGCAAGCCCCCGCGTGGGACCCGCCTTTGAATATCTCTGCATCGGTCAGGGTCAGTGTCCCGCCGTGTTCTTCAATGATTTTTTTGACAATCGGCAGGCCAAGGCCAGTGCCTTTGTCACGTGTCGTCACGTAAGGCTCGAACAGACGGGCGCGATCGGTGGGCAAGCCTATTCCGTTGTCGGAAATCTTGATGACCGCGTGCCGTGTGTCATAGGTCATGCGCAGCTGAATTTCCGCGCGGTACCCCTCGGGGCCGTGTTTCGCGATATAGCTTTCCGTGGCCTCGCCCGCGTTCTTGAGCAGATTGGTCAGGGCCTGCCCGATCATGGTGCCGTCCATATCCACGATCACGCTTTCTTCGGGAATGCTGGCGGCGAAATGCACGTCTGGCTGACCCGAGATTTGCAGCGACAGCGCATCAAGCACCAATTGCGTCAAATCATTGCGCTTCAGCTCCGGCTCGGGCATCCGTGCGAATTTCGAGAATTCATCAACAATGCGCCGCAAGTCATTGGTTTGACGGACAATAACGTCTGTCATCTGCTCCAGCTTGTCACTGTCAGCGCCAACCTGATTATGAAACTTACGCTTGATGCGTTCGGCGGACAACTGGATCGGGGTCAGCGGGTTCTTGATCTCATGCGCGATCCGGCGCGCCACATCACCCCAGGCCGCCATGCGCTGCGCGCTGACCAGATCGGTCACATCATCAAATGCCACAACATAGCCTTCCAATGCCCCTTCGGCATTGCGCCGCTGGGACATGCGCACAAGCAGGCTTTCCTGCTGGCCGCGCCGCGTCAGATTGATCTGGTCCTGCACGCTCTCGCGCTCGCTTTTGCGCACGTCGTCGAACAGGTCTGCAAATTCGGGCACAGCCACGGCAAGGGCCGTCGCATCCTGATCAAGACTGACAGAAAGCAGCTTTTGCGCCGAAGGGTTCACGAATGTGACCCGCCCGTGCGGATCGACCCCCACAACACCGGATGTGACAGAGCTCAGCACGCTGTCAAAAAGCCGCCCGCGACGTTCGGTGGTCTGGTGGCTTTCCAGCAGCTCGTCACGCTGGCCCTTCAACTGCTGCGTCATCTGGTTGAAGTAGGTGCCAAGCTGCGAAATCTCGTCCTCGCCATCGTCTTCGATGACCTGCACATCCAGATCACCCGCACCAACCCGTTGCGATGCGGACACCAGCCGCCCCACAGGGCGTGACAACCGTTCGGCAAACCATAACCCGCCCCAAATCGCCCCAAGGATCAAGATCACGGCAAAACCCATATAAAGCAGGCCAAACTGGAACAGCAGCCGCCCGCGTTCATTGGACAGCGCGTCATATTGGGCGACCGTTTCGGTCGTATCATCCAACAGGGACAGAACATTGCCGTCCACCGCCCGTGTCACGTAAAGATAGCGGTCACGAAATGCCGTCAGCGGGATCAGGGCGCGGAATTCGTTGTTCTCAAGGTCAAGGATCAGGGCCAGACCGGTTTCCTGCGCCTCGCGGAACTGTTCCGGCGTAGGCTGTTCGTAGTAGAATTCGTAGGATTGCGCACCGCGTGCGGTGATTGTCCCCAGCCCGTCGATGACAAAGGCCTCTGTCAGGCTACGCTCGATCTGGGCTTCCACATCACCCAAGGCGCGCCGCACCTCGCCGTCGTCCATGAACAGATTGGCCTGACGTTCGCGGTTCAGATAGGCCGCCAGCCCCTGCGCGTCGCGCGTCAATTCACGGGTGTGCTCCTCTTCATAGGCCTGTGCTGTGGTCAGCGAGGTTTGCAGCACATTGCCCACCGGCTCCGAAAACAAGCCATCCAGCGCGATAGAAATCAGCGTCACCGAAAACACGGCCACCAGCACGATCGGCACCAGTGCCGAAAGCGCGAAAACACCCGTCAGCCGCACCGCCAGTTGCGAACCCGCAGACCGCGCCCTGCGCGCACTGATGATCCGCGCCACCTGACGCATGACCAAGGCGGCCACGATCAGCACATAGATCAGGTCAAGAAGCAGCATCACCTGCAAGGTTGTCGAGGACGCCCCGCGATCCAGCGGCCCCACCACGATATATGTCAATGCGGCCAGCACAGGGGCCGCAATCACCAGCCCCATCGTCAGCGCACTTTGCACATGCCTTTGGCGCAGCCACCGGCTGACAAGACTGAAGTTCAGGCCAAGAAGGGTACGCCGCACGCGCAATGCCCTGTAATTGAGGTGGGAAGACCCCACGATACCGCTGTTTTTGTGTGGTCTGGCGCAAACTGACGCATGCGTGCCACGGTTCTGTTGCGGTTTTACATCAATTTGCGGCGGCGTGTCACGCGGATATCGAGGTCGGTGATTTTCTTGCGCAGCGTATTGCGGTTTATCCCTAGCAAATCCGCGCATTTCGCCTGATTACCGCCCGTGGCATCAAGGGCGATTTCGATCAGCGGGCCTTCGACCTCTTTGAGGATGCGGTTGTAAAGACCCGGTGGCGGCAAAACGCCCCCATGCAGGTCAAAATAGCGGCGCAGGTGTTTGTTGACACTCGCGCTGAGCTTGTCGCCCTCCCCGCCAGAGCGCAGCGGCTCGATCGCGGGCTGGTTGCCAAGCACCATTTCGACTTCACCGCGGGTGATTTCCTCGCTGGCGGCGGTAAAGACCAGCCGCCGGACTGCATTTTCCAACTGGCGCACATTGCCCGGCCAGCTGTAAGCGCGCACCAGATCAAGCGCAGAATCCCCAAAGCGGCGCACAGGCGCGCCTTCCCGTTCGGCACGGGCCAGAAAATGCTCTGCCAGCAGCGGGATGTCATCGACACGTTCGCGCAGCGACGGCACATCAACGGTCACGCCCCCCAGACGATAGAACAGGTCCTCGCGGAACGCCCCGTCTTCCATCCGGCCCATCAGATCCGATTGGGACGTCGCCATAATGCGCGGCGCATTTTCACCCAAAGTGTCCAGCATCCGCACAATACGGCCCTGCGCCACCTCTGACAGGTCACTGACCTCGTCAAACAGGATCGAGCCGCCCTTGGCGCGGCTCAGCACTGTCGAGGGGCCGTCCATGCCTTCTAGATCGCCTGCGGACACCACGACAAACGGCAGGCTGCGCCTGTCGGAAAAATCGTGGACCGCGCGCGCGATCAGGGATTTGCCCGTGCCGCTTTCACCGGTGATCAGCACCGGCAATTGCGTATTCATGACCCGCGCGACCAGACGGTAAAGCGCCTGCATGACCGCCGTGCGGCCCACAAGCGGCAGTTCACCGCCCTGTTCGGTCGCGGAGACATCTGGCGCACGCGTCACCGGCGCGCGGCGTTTCACCTCAAGCGCGCGGGCGGCGCGTTTCATCAGATCGGGCAGATCAAACGGTTTGGGCAGATAATCATAGGCGTCAGCCTCGGCCGCCTGAATGGCGGTCATGATGGTGTTCTGCGCCGATATGACAATGACGGGCAGGCCCGGTCGCGCCTCGGCAATAGAGGGTAGCTGTTCCAGCCCGTTCCCATCGGGCATGACCACGTCAGATATCACAAGATCGCCCTTCCCCTCGTCTACCCAACGCATGAGCGTGACAAGCGAAGACGTGGCATGCACCTTGCACCCTGCCCGTGTGAGGGCTTGGGTCAATACCGTGCGGATCGTGCGGTCGTCATCGGCAACAAGAACGGTTCCGTCCATTAGTCTTCTCCTGTTTCATCTGTTGGGTTCGCCACGGGAAGCGAGATGCGGAACACCGTCCGTCCGGGGACGCTGTCCACCGAAATCCACCCGCCGGCGTCGCCGATCAGTTTGGACACCAGCGCAAGGCCAAGGCCGGTCCCGTTCTCTTTGCCCGAAATGAAGGGCTCGAAAATATCTTCCGCAATCTCTGGCGGCAGGCCGGGGCCATCATCAATAATCTCGACCTGCAAAGGCAGACGCGCCTGCGTGCCATCCGACCGGCGCACCCGCAAAGAGGTGTCGTAGAATGTGCGCAGACGAATGGCACCTGCATCACGGCAGGCTTCGGATGCGTTTTTGAGAAGGTTCAGAAAGACCTGCAACAACTGGTCCGCATCGGCAGAGGTCTGTGGCAGCGACGGGTCGTAGTCTTCGATAAAAAGCATATGCGCGCCAAAACCCACCGCTGCCGACTGGCGCGCGCGGTCCAGTATGTCGTGGATGTTCACCGGCTTCAGAACCGGCGGGCGCAAATTGCCGAACTGTTCGACCTGTTCCAGCAGCTTCACGATCCGGCGGCTTTCGGCCACAATCAGATCGGTCATTTCCTGATCTTCCGGCTTCAGCCCCATGGACAGCAACTGTGCGGCCCCCGTGATCCCTGCCAGCGGGTTCTTGATTTCATGGGCCAGCATTTCGGCCATGCCGATGGCGGATTTGGCCGCTTTACCACGCGAATAATTCTGGTTGATCCGGCTTGCGATCTCGCGCGGGCTGATCATCACGATCATCGTGTCCTGCGTACCCTGCAGGGGCGCGAATTGCAGATTGCACAGCATCGGTGCGCGTTCGCCGCTGCCAACATCGACGTCATTCACAAACAGCGATGTCCGGTTTGCGCGCGCGCGCCCGAAGGGCCCTTCGAGGGGCGCGTCGATCATCACCTTTTCCCACAGCTTTTGCCCCAACAGGCTTTTCGCCGACATGTTGAGAAAGCTTTCGGCGGCGGGGTTGCTCATGGTGATCAGATCGTCGCCATCCAGCATCAACGACGGCACCGGCAAGGACGACCACAGGTCTGCGCCAAAAATCATGCCGCCACCTCTGCTGATAACGCGTCCGGCAGGGCGCGCAGGACATTTGCCGGTTCCGGCTCTGTCAAAATCGCCTTGCGCTGCACCGGATCAGAGCCTGCTTCGTCCATATACCACCCCAAATGCTTGCGGACGACCTTGCGCCCCAAGTCCACACCATAAAAAGACAACATCGCTTCGTAATGTCCGCACACCATCTGGGCCAGCGCGTCACCCTGCGGCACCTCGGGCGCGGGCGTCCCGTAAAGTGCTGCAGCCACCTGCGCCAAAGCCCACGGCCTGCCCTGCGCCCCGCGCCCCATCATCACGCCATCAGCACCCGATTGCGCCAAAGCCTGCCGCGCCGTGGCGGTATCGACGATATCCCCGTTGGCAATGACGGGAATGCCGACAGCATCCTTGATCCGCGCAATCGCACCCCAATTGGCAGCGCCCTTGTAGAACTGACAGCGTGTGCGCCCGTGGATCGTGACCAGCTTGATGCCTGCATCCTCTGCGCGTTTGGCGACATCGGCCGCATTCAGACTGTCATCATCCCAGCCAAGACGTGTTTTCAGCGTCACCGGCACCTTGACCGCATTCACCACTGCCGAAATCAGCGACAACGCGTGATCAGGCGTGCGCAGCAGGGCCGACCCTGAATAGCCGTTGGTGACCTTTTTGGCCGGACACCCCATGTTGATATCGATGAAGGCCGCGCCATTGGCCTCGATCATGCGCGCGGCCTCGGCCATCCAATACGCGTCGCGACCAGCGATCTGGACGGCTGTGCCCGCCTGATCATATCCCAGCTCTGCGCGTTCGCGCACGCCCGGCTTGGCCTGCACCATTTCCTGACTTGCGACCATCTCGCTGACGACCCAGCCCGCCCCGAAAGAGGCAACAAGCTGACGGAACGGCAAATCCGTGATCCCCGCAAGCGGCGCAAGCGCGACAGGCGGGGCCAGTTCCACGCCGTCCAACATCAGAGAATCGCAAGTTGCCAAAGGATCAATCATTCGCCAAAAGTTTGTTCAGTGCGTCACACATAGGCTGATGCTATTGATTTCTCAACGAATCCGACGGGTTTTCATCCCGATAAATCAGCTAATGCCTATTTTTTGTGCATTATGCCGGAATGATTGACGATTTGCACGGCTGCGCCCCACAGCCTAAACCTGAGACCAGACAAAGGAAGAAGACGCATGGGCACAGCCGCAATCATTGTCGCCGCAGGCCGCGGAACCCGCGCCGGTGGTGAATTGCCAAAACAATGGCAACAACTTGGCGACAAACCGGTCGCAAGCCACGCGATGGCGCGGTTTGCCGCGCATCCGCAGATTTCCGAGCTGGTGCTGGTGCTGCATCCCGACGATATCGACACAGACCTCTGGCCCCGCACCCCGCAGGCAAAGGTGGTCGCCGGTGGCGCGACACGTGCCGCATCGGTACAGGCGGGCCTCGCCGCGGTGTCGGATGACGTCACGCGGGTGCTGATCCATGACGCGGCCCGCCCCTTGGTCAGTGCCGCGCTGATTGACCGCGTGCTGCACGCGCTCAAGACCCACGCAGGTGCCGCACCCGCGATTGCCGTCACGGATACGCTCTGGCACGGGCAGAACGGTCAGGTCATCGGCGTGCAAGACCGCAACGGCCTTTACCGCGCACAAACGCCCCAAGGCTTTCACCTTGCCCCCCTCAAGGCCGCCCACGCCAAAAGCACAGGCGCGGAAACCGACGACGTAGCCGTTGCCCGCGCCGCAGGGCTGGACGTTGCCATCGTGACGGGCGATGAAGACAATCTGAAAATCACCACCCCCGACGATTTCGCGCGGGCCGAACGACTGATGAGGCAAACCATGGATATCCGCTGCGGCAACGGCTACGACGTGCACCGGTTCGGGCCGGGCAACCATGTATGGCTTTGCGGCGTCGAGGTCCCCCACAACAAAAGCCTGCAAGGCCACTCGGACGCCGATGTTGGCATGCACGCTGTCACCGACGCAATTTATGGCGCGCTGGGGATGGGCGATATCGGACAACATTTTCCACCTTCCGACCCGCAATGGAAAGGTGCGGCAAGCCACATTTTCCTTGAACACGCTGTCGGGCTTGCGACCGCGCAAGGCTTTACGATCAGCAACGTTGATTGCACGCTGGTCTGCGAACACCCCAAGATCGGGCCGCATCAGGCGGCGATGAAGGCCGTCATGGGCTCTTACATGGGGCTTTCCAGCGACCGGATCAGCGTCAAGGCGACAACCTCGGAACGGCTTGGCTTTACAGGTCGTGAAGAAGGGATTGCAGCCCTTGCTACAGTGACACTGGTGAAAGCATGACACATCTGATCGCGACATTTTTCTATGCAGGCCACCTGCGCCCTGCCCCCGGCACATGGGGATCACTGGCCGCCCTGCCCACGGCTTGGGTTATCTATGTCCTTCTGGGACCTTGGGGCCTTGTTGCGGGTGCCGTGCTGTCCTACGGGCTTGGCGTTTGGGCGACAGGTGTCGAGACACGCGGCAAGGACAATCACGACCCGTCCGAGATCGTGATTGACGAGGTCTGCGGGCAATGGATTGCCCTGCTGCCCGTTGCCTTCGGGGCTGCCAACGCAGGCGTCGCGATCACCGCGCTCTGGCCCGGCTGGGTTGCGGCGTTCTTGCTGTTTCGCCTCTTCGACATCACCAAATGGGGGCCTGTCGGCTGGGCGGACCGCATGCATGGTCCGACGGGCGTGATGCTGGACGATGTGATCGCGGGCATCTTTGCGGCCATTGGCGTGATCGGACTGGCGGCACTGGCCCATTGGGGATTTTTGACACAGGTGAACCCCGCATGACGAAGGCGGCCGATGTTCTTGCGCTGGCCCGTGGCAAGGGCGTCATGCTTTCCACCGCCGAAAGTTGTACAGGCGGGATGCTGAGCGCCGCGCTGACCGATCTTGCAGGCAGTTCGGCGATGTTTGATCGCGGTTTTGTCACTTACACGAACGCCGCGAAAATCGCGATGCTGGGGGTGCAAGAGGCCACGCTTGAAGCATACGGTGCTGTGTCCGAAGACGTCGCGGCAGAAATGGCCAAAGGGGCGCTGGACCGCTCAGACGCCGCGATTGCGGTTTCGATCACAGGCATCGCAGGCCCCGGCGGGTCCGAGCATAAACCCGAGGGCCGCGTCTGCTTCGGGCTTGCCACCGCCACGGCCTGCACAACAGAAACGGTCGAATTCGGGGCCCTTGGCAGGGCACAAGTGCGGCAGGCAGCGCGGGACTATGCACTCGGCATCTTGTCAAACGCGCTGGTTGCACTTCCGCACACATAAGGGGCATTACGCCCCGATACTGCACATTTATTACTCAATTCACGTATCGCACTAAATCTATGCGCCCCTGACGCAATTTGCCCGTTTATTCAGCGTCCGAATTCCGCCCTAAGCCCTTTGGAGAAATTCTTGAGACAGGGAAGAAAGACATGAACGGAGCGGATACAGCGTGGATCATCGTGGCCACAGCGCTTGTTTTATTTATGACATTGCCAGGATTGGCGCTGTTTTACGGCGGGCTTGTGCGGGCGCGCAACGTGCTCAGCGTCTTTATGCACTGCTATGCCATCGCCTGTTTGATGAGCATCCTCTGGTTCGCTTTGGGGTATTCTATCGCATTCGGGTCGGGAACCAGCGGGTTCTGGGGCGGGCTGGACAAGATGTTCCTGTCCGGCATCACCGCTGACACGCTTTCGGGCACCCTGCCCGAGGTGCTGTTCTTTGCCTTCCAGATGACATTCGCCATCATCACCCCCGCGCTGATCGTCGGCGCCTATGTCGAACGGATCGGCTTCGGATTTGTGCTGCTATTCTCTGCGCTGTGGATGCTGGTGGTTTACGCACCCGTCGTGCACTGGGTCTGGGGCGGCGGCATGCTGGCCGATGGCGGCATCTTCGGCGACACGGGCGTGCGCGAGTTTGCAGGCGGGATCGTGGTGCATGAAACCGCAGGTCTGGCCGCGCTGATCCTGGCCATCTTCCTTGGTGCGCGTCGCGACGCGACCAAGCCACCGCACAACCCCGGTATGGTGATGATCGGGGCGGCCATGCTTTGGGTCGGGTGGTTCGGCTTCAATGGCGGATCGCAACTGGCAGCGGATGGCGGGGCGGCAATGGCGCTGACGGTCACCCATATCTCGGCGGCAGCAGCATCCCTGACTTGGGCCCTCTGGGAGCGGATTAAATTCGGCAAGGCCTCGCTTGTGGGCATGGTCACCGGCACGATCGCGGGTCTGGCGTCCATCACACCGGCTTCAGGCTTTGTGGGCCCGGTCGAGGCACTGATCATCGGGGCGATCGCGGGCATCCTGTGTCAGGAAGCCGTGAACCTGATCCGCAACAAGGTCAAAATTGACGACACGCTGGATGTCTTTGCCGTGCACGGCGTCGGCGGTATCTTCGGCACGATCATGATCGCGGTCTTCGGTGCGGGCGCATGGGCGGCACAGCTGGGTGGCCTCGCCATCGTGGGCATCTACACCATCGTGGTGACCACCATCATCATCCTGATCTGCAAAGCGATCACCCCGCTGCGTGTGGATGCGGAAACCGAAGTGACCGGCCTTGATCTGAACGTCCACGGCGAACGCGCCTACGAGTTCAACAGCTAAACCACAATGACCCTTCCCCCGCGCGCCCTAGGTGATGCGGGGGAAGGCTCCTGTCTTCATCTTGGCAAAAAACTCCCGCCGGAGGCTCCGGCAGCAGC
>JBFEQR010000004.1:0-18258 GCA_041549425.1 Yoonia sp.
AACGCCTTGATGCCCACCGCCTGATCGAGGAATTCATGGTGCTGGCCAATGTCGCCGCCGCCGAAACGCTGGTGGCCAAGAAATCACCCCTGCTGTTCCGTGTCCACGAAGAGCCCAGCCCAGAAAAGCTGGATGCCCTGCGCGAGGTGGCGCAGGCGTCAGGGCTGACGCTGGCCAAAGGTCAGGTGCTGAAAACGGCTCATCTGAACAAGTTGCTGGCGGGGGCCGAGGGCACCGAAAACGACGAGCTGATCAATATGGCAACACTGCGTTCCATGACGCAGGCCTATTACAACCCCGACAACTTTGGCCATTTCGGGCTGGCGTTGCGGTCTTACGCGCATTTCACATCGCCGATCCGCCGCTATTCGGACCTGATCGTGCACCGCGCGCTGGTGTCCTCGCATGGCTGGGGCAAGGACGGGCTGAGCCCTTGGGACATCGAACATCTGGCCGATACCGCCAAGCAGATCAGCGACACAGAACGCCGGTCGATGATGGCAGAGCGCGACACGACCGACCGCTATCTGGCGGCTTTCCTGTCGGACCGGATCGGGGCCGAAATGGGCGGGCGGATCAGCGGTATCGCCAAATTCGGTGTTTTCGTGAAGCTGGATGAAACCGGTGCCGATGCCATGATCCCGATCCGCACGCTGGGCCGCGAATATTTCCATTATGATGCAGAAAGCCAGACGCTGATGGGGGCCGACACAGGGCTGGTCATCGGGCTGGGCCAAAGGGTTAGCGTGAAACTGGTCGAGGCAGCGCCAGTCACAGGCGGCCTGATTGTTGAGCTGATCGCGATTGACGACCGCATCATGCCCCGTGGTCCCTCGCGCGGGCGGGGCAAACCGCCGCGCCGCAAGGTGGGGTCCGCACGCAAGAAAGCCGCCAAGACCGCGCGCAAGGTCAAACGAAATCGCAAGTAATCAGCCGATTAAGAACCGGCGGCGTCGAACGACAGCGCGCTGTCCTAGAGCTTTGAAGCAAAAGCGGCCAGAACCTGTTCATAGACCGCGCGTTTGAACGGCACGATGCTGCCGACCAGATCATCCGGCGCAATCCATTTCCATGCTGTAAACTCGGGGTGATCTGTCTCAAGGTCCACCTGACTGTCTATGCCGTGAAAGCGCATCAGATACCATTTCTGTTCCTGCCCCCGATAGCGCCCTTTCCAGATGTGCGGCACCAGATCTAGGGGGATGTCATAGCGGATCAAACCGTCGGTTTCGGCCTCGACACTGACCAGTCGAGCGCCAATGCTGGTTTCTTCCTCCAACTCGCGCAGTGCCGCATCGCGGGTATTTTCGCCCTTGTCCACGCCGCCTTGGGGCATTTGCCATGCGTCGGTGTCACGGTCTTTGCGCTGGGCCACAAAAATATGTCCGCGCGGGTTGGCAAGCATGACGCCGACACAAGGGCGATAGGGCAGTTTGGCAATTTCTTCAGGGGTCATCGGGGTCTTTCCATCTTTGGTCTGTCCTAGCATGGCAGACGCACGCGTGGCTATGCGATAACAAGGCGGGTTTCATGGCGGATGCGGGCTGCAATCCAGCGCAGGTGGTCAGGCCGGAACGCAACACAGCCCGCCGTGGGCCGCCCCGGACCGCGCCAAGCGTGTAAGAATATGGCGGAGCCACGGCCCTTGACCGGATAGGGCCAGTTCCAGTCGGTCAGGATGACCAGATCATACATCGGATCGGCGCGCCGCAGACGTTCGTGGCTATGCGGATAGGGTGCGCGCACCATCAGATTGTAATCCTCATGGGCGGGATCGTCGGACCACAAATCAGACGGACCGATCGGCAACGCCCAATCCGCAGGCCGCGTCATGCGGTCGGGCCGGTAGAGCATTCCGACAAGGCGGTGCGTGCCGCGCGGGGTGGCACCATCGCCCTCTTTTTTGCGCGACGTCAGCCCACCGCGCCCGATGGTGCAGGGAAAGCGGCGGTTCAGGAAACGCAGATGCGTGGGGGTAAGAACAAGGTCGGTTTGTTTCATGAGGGAGTGATAGCGCCCGCTTGGGGCGGTGTCAGCAAATTATGGATGCAAGTACGTCAGGTTTGCGCCCGATGCAGCCATTGCAAAGCACCCGCGCAAGCGCAGCTTGAAGACCAGACGGGGAGGATGTGCAAGACAAGCTCTGCGCGGTCAATTGTTTCAAATTGTATTTTTGCCCGAAGGCGCGTAAGAGCATTGCAATCAAAGCTTTAGGTCATATGACGCACGCCCTGAAATCTATTGAAGAAAACTGGCGCGGTGGAAAAGCATCACTTCGTTTTCTTTTGGGCGCACCGGCGGCACTGGGCAGGATAGCGCGCGGTGCACAAGTCGGCAGGCAGGCCCGTGCACCGCTTGAAAACCTTTTCGCGAGGTATCTTGAAGACTGTCGGTTTGAAGTTGCTGTCGAAGGGGACATCCCTGCCGAAGGGACGGGCTGCGTCCTTTCTCACAACGAAACATCCTTTGCGGATCTGGCGGCATATTTCGTTGCCATCTGGCCGCATGTCGATCGGCTCGCCGGTGCAGATGTGTATCGGCATCTGCCCTTTGCCCGCAAAGCTTGTGCGAAAATCGATATCGAGTTGGTCGCGCGGGGCAACCGAAAATCCACTGACCCGCTTGTCGACCGTATGGTGGCTGCGGCGCAGGCAGGCAAAAGGGTTGGCTGGGGCGGTGAAGGCAGGCTTTCGGGGTGCGACGGCGTCGGTCGCTTCAAGGTGGGCGGCAGTCTCATCGCGATCAGGGCGAATGCACCTGTCGTTCCGGTGGTGATACATGGCGGCCATCATGCCATGCGCCTTGGAACCGTCCGCGCGCGTCCGAGCCAGATCCGTGTGCGTTTCTGCAAGCCCGTATCCACAGAAGCCTACAAAGAAGCCGACGCGCGCGACCTTGCGGACGAATTGCAGCGGGTCGTTTCCGAAAACTACGCTGCGCTGTCCGACGGTCAGTTCGATTTCAGATAGTCGCCCATCGGGTGTTTATTACCCATTGCGGGGAACCAAGCGCGCTCAAGTCCGCATCAAAGCCTGCCGAGCCGCGATGCAAGCACAACACATGCAAACCGCCTGAATGGCAGGCTTGTCCCTCAGCCCCACTGCCAGACTAGAGCAAATGCCCCGACTTGGCCGCCTTTGTTGCCAGATACGCATGGTTATGGGCGTTTCCACCCACTTTCAGCGGCACCCGTTCCGTCACACGAACGCCGCAGGCGTTCATCCGTGCCACCTTTGCGGGGTTGTTGGTCAGCAGCCGCACAGATGAAAACCCCATCCGTTTCAGGATTTCGGCACCTATCCGGAAATCGCGTTCGTCATCCTCGAACCCCAGCCGGTGGTTCGCCTCGACCGTGTCGAACCCCTGATCCTGCAGTGAATAGGCCCGCATCTTGTTGGCCAGACCGATGCCGCGCCCCTCTTGGTTCAGATACAGCAGAACACCCGCCCCTTCCTCGCCCATCTGCGCCAGCGCACCGCGCAACTGCGGGCCGCAGTCGCATTTGAGCGACCCCAGCAGGTCGCCCGTGAAGCAGGCCGAATGCAGGCGCGAAAGGACCGGCTTTGACCGGTCCGGCTGACCGATTTCAACAGCATAGTGTTCCTCTGCCCCGTCATCGGGGCGGAAGATATGCAGGCGGCCTGCTTCGGAGACCTCAAGCGGCAACCGCGCTGAAATAATGGGGTTCAAAGGGCTAAGCCCCGTATCAAGGGCCGCGTCCGCAGGGACCAGCGTCAGGTTATGGGCAGCAGCAAATCCCGCTGCGTCCTCGACCGGCAGAACCAGTGCGGCAGGCAACAGGCGCGCGGCTTTGCTCAGCGCGATCGCGGCGCGGTGCAGACCGGCAGAGCCGTCGCGCATAGCGTGCAGTGGGCCTTTCATCGGCGCGCGCAGATCATCGGCAGGGTCGGCAATCGCGCGCACCCACGCCAGTGTCGCATCGGGCGGCAGGATGATCCGCGCCAGATCACCGTCATAGGCATGCGCCTTCAACGTCTGCGCCCGCCGTGCTGTCACAGCCAGCACAGCATCCCCGCCAAGGGTCCGCAGATCGGCCAGACGTGCCGCATCCAGCGTTTCCGCCGCCAGAACAACCGCACCCCCGTCCAGCACCACAGGCACGCCCATGCGCAAGTCAGCGCGCGCGCGGGCCAGTCGTTCCGTGATGTCGGGGGCAAATGTCATTGCAGGGCACCTTTGATTTGTTTCAACAGATAGTCGTTTCGGGGTCAAAGTGAAACATTTGCACGCGAAATCACACGAGCGTGTGAAACTGTCATCCTGCTGCTTGTTCAACCCGTATCAAGACCACAAGTCTAAAGAGATAAAAACAGGAGGCTGTCATGGGACAACTCAAAAGAATTCTGCTGGTAGACGACGACGATGACCTGCGCGAGGCACTGGGCGAGCAATTGCTGATGACCGAGGACTTTGACGTCTTCGAGGCCGACGACGGCGCCAGCGCGATGGTGAAGGCCAAAGAGGGTCTTTATGATCTTATGATCCTTGACGTGGGCCTGCCCGACACTGATGGCCGCGAATTGTGCCGTTTGATGCGCAAACAGGGCATTAAATGCCCCATTGTGATGCTGACAGCCCAGGACAGCGACAGTGACACGATCTACGGTCTTGATGCCGGTGCGAACGACTATATCAGCAAACCTTTCAAGTTTCCGGTACTGCTGGCGCGTTTGCGCAGCCAGTTGCGCACGCATGAACAGTCCGAGGATGCTGTGTTCCAGCTTGGGCCATATACCTTCAAGCCCGCCCAAAAGCTGCTGATCACCGAAGATGACAAAAAGGTGCGGCTGACGGAGAAAGAGACCAATATCCTCAAATTCCTCTATCGCGCGACCGAGGGTGTCGTCGCCCGTGATGTGCTGCTGCACGAAGTCTGGGGCTACAATGCGGGGGTGACCACGCACACACTGGAGACACATATTTACCGTCTTCGCCAAAAAATCGAACCGGATCCGTCCAATGCGCGCCTCCTTGTGACCGAATCTGGCGGCTATCGTTTGGTGGCATAGTTGTAGGTGAACGGCTGTGTTGATTCGTTTTTGACCGCTTCCCCTCCCAAGTTCCCGCCGGAGATCGGGCAAATCTCCACCTCCCTGTTGGACTTACCCGGGCTTCGTGCCCGGGTTTTTTTGGCTCTGGCCATTTGTTCGCGGGGACCTACACTGCACACAACCAGTCAACAGGAGATCACTGATGAAAACTGCCAAGGATTTCATTGAAGAAGCAAATGCCGTTGTGCCGCGGATAAGCGCCGAGGATGCAATCGCCAAATACAAAGCCGGTGGTGGCGTTTTTATCGACGTGCGCGACAGCGGTGTCATTTCACGGACCGGCACAATTGCCGGTGCGCTGCGCATTGTGCGCGGCATGATGGAGTTTGCGGCCGACCCCGCCACCCCCTACCACAACGAAGCGCTGCAAAAGGACGCTGACATCTACCTGATCTGTGGTGCCGGCGCGCAAGCCGCCCTTGCGGGCAAGACCCTCAAGGAGATGGGTTTTGAAAAAGTCACCAACATCGGCGGGTTTGGAGACTGGAAAGAGGCCGGCGGCCCCGTCGAAGCCTAGGTCTAACCCAAGGCCTGCATCCAGTCGGCGATCAGATCGCCGATGTCCTCGATCCCGACCGAGACCCTGATCAGGTTTTCCGGAATGCCGGTATGCGGTTCAATCGTGTGCCGGTGTTCCACCAGACTTTCGACGCCACCAAGCGACGTTGCCCGCAAGAAAAGCTGCAGCTTGCCCACAACGCGCAAGGCCTCTGTTCTGTCGCCCTGCACCAGCACCGACAAAAGACTGCCATAGCCGCCCTGCATCTGCTTGGCCGCGGTGGCGTGTCCGCTGTGATGCGGCAATCCCGGATAGAAAACGTCCTGCACCTTTGGATGCGCCAACAGCGTTTCTGCCAAGGTCTGCGCATTCTGCGACATGCGTTCAACACGCAACGGCAAGGTCCGCATGGCCCGCGTCAGCAGCCATGCCTCGAACGGGCCAAGGATGGCGCCCGCCATCTTGCGGTCTGCCTTGACCATCGCCCAGATCGGGGCGTCTGTGGCGCGCGTCGACAGGACGCCAGCCAGCACGTCAGAGTGCCCGTTGATCCCTTTGGTGGCCGAATGCATGACAATGTCGGCCCCGTAATCCAGCGCGCGCGTCAGAATTGGCGTGGCGGCGGTGCCATCGACGACAAGCGTGCCTGTCGTAGCGGCTTTGATTTGCTGGATATCAACCGTTTCAAGCCACGGGTTGGACGGCGTTTCAATAAACACCAGATCGGCTTTTTGCTGCTGGCAGGCGGCGGGCAGATCGGCTGCTTTGACCTCGATCAGCGTGATGTCGCGCCTTGCACAGAAATCGCGGATCCACGCCGTGGTGCCCCAGTAGATCCCCGACTGCACAATCGCGGTACCGCCATTGGGCAAGGTGCGGAATACCGCCGCAATCGCCGCCATACCGGACGGGAACAGCAGCGTTTCAGCGGCGTCTTCCAGTCTGCGCAGCACTTCTTCGGCCTGCCGCAGGTTATCGGAATCGTCACGCGCATAGATGTTGTCTTCGCGGTGCAGCGCATAGTCCGCGTCACGGGTAAATGTGGTCGAGGGCTGCAACGCAGGCACAACGCCACCCGATTGCGGATCGAGCGCGCCTGCCGCATGGGCGGCGATGGTGGCGGGTTTCAGGGTCTTGTCCATGCTGCTTTGTGCCGTGTTGTGCACGATAGATGCAAGGGCAGACTAGCTTACAAATTCATTGCGACCGTAGCCTTGCAGATACAAAAGCGCGGTCAGGTCGCCGTGATTGATGCGCACGTCACATTCGGCCTGTACGGTCGGTTTGGCATGAAGGGCCACGCCCGTACCAGCAAGCTTGAGCATCCCGAGGTCATTGGCCCCGTCACCCACGGCCAGAACATCAGCGGGAGAAATCCCCAGACGCGCAGTGATCTCTTGCAACGCTTCGACCTTGGCCGCCTTGCCCAGAATGGGGCGCGCAACATCGCCTGTCAGCACGCCATCCGCCGCAATCAGCGTGTTGGCGCGATTTTCGTCAAACCCGAGGGCGGCGGCAACGCGCGCTGTAAATGCTGTAAACCCGCCCGACACCAGTGCGGCATAGGCCCCGTGGGCCTTCATCGTGTTCACCAGCGCGTAACCGCCGGGCATATGGGTGATCCGTGTATCAAGGACGTGTTCGATCATGCCCTCCGGCAAACCTTTGAGCAGTCCGACACGTTCGATCAGCGCCGCCTCGAAGTTTAGCTCGCCATTCATCGCGCGCGCGGTAATGTCGGCGACATGCGCGCCCACGCCTGCCTCTGCGGCAAGCTCGTCAATGCATTCCTGCCGGATCATGGTGCTGTCCATATCGGCCAGCAGCATCTTTTTGCGCCGCCCTTCCAGCGGTTGGGCCACCAGATCGACACAGCCCTGCTGCAAATCGGCCCAAACATCCCAAAAGTTGTCGGGCATCGCAGGCACCGCAAATTCGGCGGCCTCGTCGATCGCGAGCCAGTTGGCATCACCGCCACCCCAGGCATTGCGCAGGTTTTCAACCAACGCGACATCCAGATCGCGTTCTGTGGGGGTCGTGATCAGTGTGATGACATACATGATGCGGCCTTTTTGCGAAAATTTGCCCTGCGCCTAGCGCAAATTCAGGCGGCTGACCAGTCAGTCGCGGTCACGCCGGAACGGTTGCAGCAACAGCCTGTCCAACCACAAGTCGCGCCGCGCACGGAAGACGGACAAACCGATGATCATCCCCCTTTGCCCCTTCTCCGGCGCCGCCTTGTAGGTGCCAAGCAATCTGTCCCACCACGGCAGATTGAACCCGAAGTTGCTGTTTGTTTCGGCCGGAATGACCGAATGATGCACGCGGTGCATATCCGGCGTGACCACAAACCAGCGCAGGATACGGTCCACACCCGCCGGCAGCCTGATATTGGCATGATTGAAAAGGGCTGTGGCACTAAGCGCGAGTTCGAACAACAGCACCGCGACCGGCGGGGCACCGATTGCAGCAATCGCTGCAATCTTGATGACCATGGAAAGAATCACTTCCAAAGGATGAAAGCGCACACCGGTCGTGACGTCAAACTCCGTGTCGGCGTGATGCATCCGGTGCAAGCGCCACAAGGCGGGCACCGCATGAAACAGGACATGCTGAAAATAGATCACCAGATCGAGCAGCACAAAGGCAATGACCACAACCAGCCACGCAGGCCAGTCAAACAGATGTGACAGACCCCAACCGTTTTGCATCGCAAAACCAGCGACCCCGACAGCCAGCACCGGAAAAAGCAGTCGCAGGACAGCCGTATCAAGCACCACAAGTGCAAGGTTGTTTCCCCAGCGCAGCAGGCGCGGGATTTCATGGCGGCGCTGGTGGGATGCCAGTTCCCACAAGGCCATGGCAGTGAGCACCCCTACAAACACGCCAAGGCGCAGCGGGGCTTCGAATTGCATGATCGATTCGGACATAGGCAGTTCCTCCTGCACGCAAGACCGATGTAAGCACGGCAAAACGGGCTGACAACCGCCACCGATTTCCGATCGGCGACAGATCGTGTCGCAACAAGTATCCCTTTGTGCGCTTTCGGACCGTTTTGCCTGTTGCAGCGCGGCAAGCAGCGCTCTATGTCAGTCAGCGGGACACCCTTCCCCAACGAAGGGCGCATATCTGTGAGGATACCAGTGATGGTTATGACGAAACCGGCAACGCGGCCGGCCAACCCGCGTTTTTCTTCTGGCCCCTGTGCCAAACCCCCCGTCTGGAAATTGGAAGCACTCAGCGATGCCCCCTTGGGCAGATCGCACCGTGCCGCCGTCGGCAAGGCCAAACTGGCCGAAGCGATCGAGCTCACCCGTGAAGTGCTAGGTGTGCCTGCGGATTACCGCATCGGCATCGTGCCTGCCTCTGACACCGGCGCCTTTGAAATGGCAATGTGGTCGCTTTTGGGCGAACGCCCTGCCGAAATGGTCGCTTGGGAAAGCTTTGGCGCGGGCTGGGTCACAGATGTGGTCAAGCAACTGAAAATCGACGCCACAGTCCATACCGTCGCATATGGCGAGATCGTCGACATGGCGGCCCTGAATTATGACAATGACGTCTGCTTTACATGGAACGGCACCACATCCGGTGTGCGCGTCGTGTCGGGCGATGTAATCCCCGCAGACCGCGCCGGTCTCACGCTGTGTGATGCGACCTCTGCCGCTTTTGCCCAGGACCTGCCTTGGGACAAGCTGGATGTGACGACCTTCTCTTGGCAAAAGGTTATGGGCGGTGAAGCGGCCCACGGCATGCTGATCCTGTCGCCGCGCGCGGTGGAGCGGTTGGAAAGCTACACACCCGCATGGCCGCTTCCCAAAATCTTCCGCCTGACCAAGGGTGGTAAGCTGATCGAGGGGATTTTCCGTGGCGAGACGATCAACACCCCGTCGATGCTTGCGGTCGAGGATTATCTGGTCGCGCTGAAATGGGGCCGCTCGATCGGGGGTCTGGACGCGCTGATGCATCGCGCCAACGCCAACGCACGTGCCATCTGGAATTTCTGTGCCGACAAGCCGTGGATCGCCAATCTGGCGGTTGATCCGGCCACACGCTCGAACACCTCCGTGTGCCTGAAATTCACCGATGATCGCATCACCGATGGCGCGGCATTCGCCAAAGCCGTTGCCAAACGGCTGGAAGTCGAAGGCATTGCCCTTGATATCGGCGCCTATCGCGATGCCCCTGCGGGCTTGCGGATCTGGTGCGGCGCGACGGTCGAAACATCCGACATCGAGGCCATGCTGCCTTGGTTGGAATGGGCATTCGAATCCGAAATCGCTTAACCCGAAATTTCTGGAAATTTCGGCCGGCGGAACAGATTTCCCGAAATCTGTTCGCGACTGGCCACCCCAAAAGGACATGAAAAATGGCACCTCGCGTACTTATCTCTGACAAACTTTCACCTGCGGCTGTGCAGATCTTCAAGGATCGCGGCATCGACGTGGATTTCCAGCCCGACCTTGGCAAGGACAAGGAAAAGCTGCTGGAAGTGATCGGCAATTATGACGGGCTTGCGATCCGTTCGGCGACCAAAGCGACCGAAAAGATCATCGAAGCCGCCACCAACCTCAAGGTTATCGGCCGCGCGGGCATCGGTGTGGACAACGTCGATATCCCCGCCGCATCCAAGAAGGGTATCATCGTGATGAACACGCCCTTCGGCAACTCGATCACCACCGCCGAACATGCGATTTCCATGATGATGGCCGTCGCGCGCCAGATCCCCGAGGCCAACGCTTCGACCCATGCCGGTAAATGGGAAAAATACCGCTTTATGGGCGTTGAACTGACCAACAAGACGCTGGGCGTCATCGGCGCGGGCAACATCGGTTCGATCGTCATCGACCGTGCCCATGGTCTGCGCATGAAAGTCGTGGCCTATGATCCCTTCCTCTCCGAGGAACGCGCGACCGAAATCGGCGTCGAAAAGGTCGAACTCGATGAACTGTTGGCCCGTGCCGATTTCATCACGATGCACGTGCCGCTGACCGACCAGACCAAGAACATCCTGTCTGCCGAAAACATCGCCAAGCTGAAAAAAGGCGTGCGCATCGTCAACTGCGCCCGTGGTGGTCTGGTGGACGAGGCCGCATTGGCAGAAGCGCTCAAATCCGGTCACGTTGCGGGTGCCGCTTTTGACGTTTTCGCGGTTGAACCTGCCACCGACAGCCCGCTTTTCAACCTGCCCAATGTCGTTGTCACCCCGCACCTTGGCGCGGCAACAACCGAGGCGCAGGAAAACGTGGCCCTGCAAGTGGCTGAACAGATGTCCGATTATCTGCTGACCGGTGCCGTGCAGAACGCGCTCAACATGCCCTCTGTCACCGCAGAAGAAGCGAAAATCATGGGCCCGTGGATCAAGCTGACAGGTCATCTGGGCAACTTCATCGGTCAGATGACGGATGAGCCGATCAAGGCGATCAACATCCTGTTTGACGGTGAAGCCAGCGAGATGAACCTGAAGGCCCTGACAGCCGCCACTGTGGCGGGCATCATGACCAAGGCCAACCCCGACACCAATATGGTCAGCGCCCCTGTGATCGCAAAGGAACGCGGCATCAAGGTGTCCACCACCAAGCAGGACCAGTCTGGCGCATTCGAAGGCTACGTGAAGGTCACTGTCGTGACCGACAAGCGCGAGCGCTCTGTTGCAGGCACGGTCTTTAGCGATGGCAAGCCACGCTTTATCCAGATCAAAGGCATCAACATCGACGCCGAGATCGGCGAACACATGATCTATACCACCAACGAAGACCGCCCCGGTATCATCGGCGCGCTGGGGGCGACCATGGGTGCCAATAACGTCAACATCGCGAACTTTACCCTTGGCCGCTCCGAGGCCCACGGCGAAGCCATCGCGCTGCTTTATCTGGACGAACCGGCACCCGCCTCTGCGATCAAGGCACTGGAAGACACGGGCCTGTTCCAACAGGTCAAGCCGTTGACGTTCAACGTCTAATCGCGGCGAATAACACCTGTCACCGCAGCCGCTCTGATTGCGGTGACAATCCAGTCAGGCGCCACCTGCCCCAAGGCATAGGCGGGAAAACTTTTGAGCCCTTTTGCACGGCCTTCAACTGGCGTAGACACGCTGTCATGCCGATTGAATACACCAGCCTTGATGCGATCCTGAACCACGGTTTTGACACCGTGATCGACGTGCGTTCGCCTGCCGAATACGCAGAAGACCACATTCCCGGGGCCATCAACCTGCCTGCCCTCTCCAACGCCCAACGCGCCGAGGTGGGCACGATCTACAAGCAGATCAGCCCCTTTGACGGACGCAAGATCGGTGCAGGCATGGTGATCCGCAATGTCGCCGACCACATCGACGGGCCGTTGCGCGAAAAGGACGGCGCGTGGCGTCCGCTGGTTTATTGCTGGCGCGGGGGGCAGCGGTCGGGCGTGTTTTCCACGCTTTTGTCCGAGATCGGCTGGCGCGCCGATATGGTCAAAGGCGGCTATACTGCGTTTCGCCGTTTGGTGAAGGCGCAGCTTTATGACGATCCGGTGGTGCATCCTTTTGTGCTGCTGGACGGCTACACCGGCACCGGCAAGACCGAGATTTTGCCCCGCTTGCAGGCGCGCGGGGTCCAGACCATCGACCTTGAAGGGCTGGCATGTCATCGCGGCTCTCTTTTGGGGGATATGCCGGGCGGTCAGCCGTCGCAAAAAGCCTTTGAAACGGCACTGGCGGTCGCGCTTGCCAAACTTGATCCCGCGCGCCCTGTCGTGGTCGAAGCCGAAAGCAGCAAGATCGGGCGCATCGCCATTCCAAGCTCTGTCTGGGCTGCGATGCTGGCATCGCCGCGCATTGTTCTGGATGCGCCCCTTTCGGCGCGGGCGGAGTATCTGGCACGCGCCTACAGAGAGGTCATTTCAGACCCTGTTGCCGTGGCCCGCAAACTGACGCCGCTGCGCCGTGTGCGCGGCCACGCAACCGTTGACCGGTGGGTCGCGCTGTCACAGGCGGGCGAATTGGTGGCGCTTTCCCATGCGCTGATGGTCGATCACTATGATCCGGCCTATGCAAAATCGCGCAAGATCGACACCCGTGCGGTCATGGCACAGGTGCAGGCCGACAGTCTGGATGACGCTGGACAGGAACGCGCGGCGGATCGGATTACCGCGGCACTTACAGTGTTTTGATCCCGTTGCCTTTGGTGATCTTGCCGATGATTGCCGCTGTATAGCCCGCATCCTGCAGGCGTGCGACCAGCCCGTCGGCATCCTTTGCCGCAACAGCGGCCAGCAGTCCCCCCGCAGTTTGCGGATCAAACAGCAGATCAAAATCAGGCCCTTCAATGACACCCGCACCGGTGCGGTTATCAGCAAAAAGCGACGACCGGACACCCGCTGCACACAGCCCAGGCGCCCCGTCCATCACCGGAATGGCCTCCAGACGCAGTTCTGCGCCAACACCGGAGGCATCACAAATGCCGCGCAGATGTCCTGCCAGACCAAAACCGGTAATATCGGTCATCGCGTGCGCTTTGCCGAGGATCCCTGACGCCGCCGCCTGCGATTGTGTCATCAGGTCAAGGCAAGCCATCACATCGGCCCCGTCCGCCCGACCGGCCATTTCGGCGGCCATAATCGTGCCGCTGCCAACGGGTTTGGTGATGATCAGGGCATCGCCCGCCTTGGCACCGGCCAGCGTGATCGGCTTGGCCGCCAGCCCCGTGACGGTGAACCCGATCGTCAACTCATCGCCAAGCGACGAATGACCGCCGATAATTCTGGCCCCCGCGTCGGCAAAGACCGCGTCTGCCGTTGTCATGATCTCGGCCATGGTGCGTTCTTGCAGCTCGGCAGACATGCGCGGCAGGATCAGGCTGGCGGTGGCAGCTTGCGGTGCTGCCCCCATCGCCCAGATATCGCCCAGCGCATGCACGGCGGCAATCCGTGTCATCAACACAGGATCATGGGTCAATGCGCGCAGGTGATCCGTGGTCATGACCTGACCGCGCTGGACCTCTGCGGCGTCATCGCCAAACTGGGCGTGCAGGATGTTTTGCAGGGCCTTGCGCCCGACCTTGGCACCGCAGCCGCCGCACATGGGTTTGTCGCCCAAGGCCTCTTTCACGCCAAGGGCAGTGGTGCGGGGCAACTGCGGCGCGTCCATCGCGGGCAGTTCATCGAACTGATCCATGAACTTGCGGTCGATATAGTCCTTGAGCTTCCACAAAAGCGGTCCCTGCCGCGCAGTGCCGAATTTCTCGGCCAAGGCGGATTTTTCACCCAAGGACACCAGCTTGAGATAGTCGCGCTGCGGTTTGTAGGGCCGCAGGTCACCGCCCGATAGAACCGCACGCAAGTTGTCGAACAGAACCGGAGCCTCGCGCACAGCGTAGACCCCCGCCTTGGGACGCGGGCTGGCACGCAGATGGGCACAATCACCCACAGCAAAGATGCTGGCATCGCTGGATTGCAGATTGGCATCGACAGTGATGAAGCCTGCGTGCAGCTCCAGTCCGGTTTCGCCAATCCAGTCATGCGGTTTGGCCCCCGCCGCACCTGTGGTGAAATCGCTGCGGATCGTGCGCCCGTCGTTCAACACGACACCTTCGGCGAAAATCTCGGTCACTTCGGCGTCTTCGATGATCTCGATCTCATTGGCCGTCAGTGCGGCAAGCATCATGTTGCGCGCCTTATAGCCCAAGGCCGTCAGCACGCGGCTGCGGTCGATCAGTTTGACGGTGGGCTGTTTGCCTTTCAGGGCATGGGCCATCGCCATGGCAAGTTCCGCGCCAGCCACACCGCCACCGATGATGACGATCTGGGGGGCCTCTGCCGAAGCGCGGAATGCATCCCAGCGCGACGCAAACGTCCCCAGCGGCTTGGCGGGGATCGCATGGGTCGTGAACCCCGGCAG
Source organism: Yoonia sp. (assembly GCA_041549425.1). Classification (GTDB taxonomy): domain Bacteria; phylum Pseudomonadota; class Alphaproteobacteria; order Rhodobacterales; family Rhodobacteraceae; genus Yoonia. The sequence continues at coordinate 14,447 of JBFEQR010000004.1, forward strand.
GTCAGGCATGGCCGACGTGATCCCCACGTCCACAGCAGCCACATCATAGGCCACCGGAGGCCGCCCGTTTACCGTGATGGTCTTTGCCGTCCTGTCGATGCCGCTGGCATAGCCGTTGATGATCCGCGCACCCGCAAATCGCGCCAGTTTGACCAGATCGATATCCAGTTCCGCCCGCGTGTAATGCCCTGCCACAAACCCCGGCAACATGCCCGAGTAAGGCGCGGTCGGTCCGGGGTTGATGACGGTAACACGTACGCCCGGCAGCGGGTTCATGCCCCACTTGCGCAGGACCAGTGCGTGGGTATGACCGCCGCCGATCAGGACAAGGTCGCGGGTGAAGGGAATGCTGTTCATAGGGTTGTTCTATCGGGGCTGCGCCTAGGGGGAAAGCCACTGTCCTTGCCAATGACATGCACGTGAGAAACGCACACGCCTGTGATCTGCGCCCAAATGCACAAGGTCGATATCGGTCAGGGTGCAGGTCAGAACCGCAAAGGTCGCGGGATCAGGTTTTTTGACATAAGCCAGCGCCGTTTCAACCGGTGTTCCGGGTGGGGGTGTCACGCCATAGGACTGTTGCGCATGGTCGGGAATTCTGTCCCACAGCGCACGGGTGGCATCACCTGACTGGATCGTGACTTTGGCCTGCAGGCGGATCTGCAGGTCTTGCTGCGGCACCCAGACATGCAGCGCGGCACGCGGGGTTGATCGCAGGCTTTTGACCTTGTCGGAATAGAGATCGGTATGCACCGTGACCTCGCCCGCGCCCGCATCGGCCGCGCGCAGGACAACCGTCCGCGCCTCGGGCCAGCCATCGGGTGACACGGTCGCAAGGGTCGGCCTGCGCGCAGGGTGTCTGGCATCGGCAACGCCACGCCCCAGCATGGACCATGCTTTCGTCCATAGCCCTTCGGTCGTCTCGAACCAGTCACTCATAGCCTGTCATCTCCAGATAGCCGGTGCCGCTGTGGCTGCCCTGCACTGTCACCGGCCCCTCCCAATAGGGCACAGAGGTCGTCATCCACGCGTTATCATTCATTGCCGCGACCGTGACATCAACGCCTTTGGCAGGCGATGTCACGCGCCAGCGCACCGGCACATCACGGGCGTTGGTGGCCAATGGTTCAGCCGACAGGGCACCGTCGGTATAGGGTGTCGTGTTCCCGTCAGATGCGATCCACGTGGCCGAGGTGAAATGCGCCCCGTCCGTTTGCTGCAACCGAAAACCCATCAGCTTGTTGCCATCGTCAAATGACAATGAAAACCAGTCCCAGCCGGTCTGGTTGTCTGCCAACGGCTGCGAGGACCATTCGCGATCAAGCCAGGCATGACCGGTGACTGCAGTATCCCCTTCGGGCAGTTTCAGCGTGCCTGCGATTTCAAAGAACGGCTGGGAATAGTAGTACGAGGCCTGCCCCGCCGCAGATTTCACCGAATACCCGCCCTGCCCGTGAAACACCAAGGGGCCTTGGGCGGTCAGGGCCATGTCATAGGCAAAATCGGTGCCGCTGGCGGTCATGCGCATACTGTTCCAGTCACCGCTCAGAGCCCAGTCGTCAATCCATGCCTCAAAAGGGTCTGCCACGACACCCGCTTGCCCGACACCGCCCCGCGCAAGGCGTTCACTGACATAATGCGCATCTTGCGTTGTGACCGCCGCGTGGCCCATCCACAGTTGCGGCGCGGTCCAGTCTGCGCCCTCCTCTGGCGCAAGCGCTGAACGGAAAAGCGTCCATTGCAGCCCGTAGGGCGTGCCATCGGCATCCGAAAGGTTCGCCGTCAGATACCACCATTCGATCCGGTAATCATTGTGGGGGCCGTGGTCGCGGGGGAAATCAAAGGTGGGGTCGGGTGCTGGGACCGCGAACCCCTCGGCTTGGGTTCCCAAACCGGCAAAGCCCTGCGCCATCGCGGTCAGCGGGAACAGGCACATAAAAAGCAGCGCTTTAACGTTCATTGGAAAACACCTTCAGCAATTCCGCGGGCGGTGTGCGCGACAGGCGGCGTGCCGGCCAGTAGGCCGCCAAGACAGCGGCAAGCAGGGCAAAGCCGCCCAACCGCGCATAGTCGAAAGGAAACACATACATCGGCAAACGCCAGCCAAAGGCCGCCACGTTCACCACAGCCAAGAGCGCCCACGCCAATGCAAGGCCCAGCGGCAAAGCGACCAAAGCCGTCAGCAGGGCCAACATAACCGCACGCAGCAGTTCCAGCCGCCCGATCTGCCTGCGCGTCATGCCCATCGCCCAAGCGGGCGCCAGTTGCGGGACGCGCATCGCGGCAAGCGTCAGCAGGCTCATCAGGATGGCAAAACCGGCCACGGCAAGGGTCAGCACGTTCAGGGCTGTGGTCACGGTAAAGGTCCGCTCGAAAATACCAAGCGAGATGGCTTTGATGCTGGCCTGATCGACCGTCTGGGTCGCGGCAATTCCCGTGGCCCCTTCCAGATCCGCGACAAAGCCCGCAACCGTACCCGCAGGCATCCGCAGTCCAAAGTTTTGTGGCCTGATCTCGGGGTAGAGCGCGGCAAAGACCCCCTCTGCGATCACGGCCTGCCCGATGGGGTTGCCATAGTCGCCGTAAACGCCCGCAATCTCGAAGCTACGGTCCTGCAGCGTGACGGCGTCGCCCAAGCCCAGCCCCGCGCGGCGGGATAACTGTTCGTTGATCAGGACGGTTTCGCCGGCAAAGGTGGTATCCCAAGCGCGGGGTGCGCTTTGCAGGAACACCCAGAAATCACGGTAGGTGGCGTGGTCACGCGCGCCGAACACCTCGGTCGGCAGACCCGCGACGCGGGCATCCGCGCTCTGGATCGGCAGGATCGCATCGACGCGCCCCTCGGCGAAAGTCACCAAAGCCTGCGATTGCGCCGCATCCTGCGTCCGGACATAAAGTTCCGAGGCCAGTCGCTGGTCAAGGAAATCCGTGAAGGTCAGCCGAAAGCTCGACACCATGGTCGAAACCCCCACATTCGCCGCCATCGCCAGCAAAAGCGCCATCAGCGCCAGCGACAAGCCGGGCAATTGCTGACGCGTGTCCGCCCAGAACCACTGGCTGGTGACGGTTGCGGACCTTCGGCTTGCCACGGCCAGAACCGCGCTCAGGATCAGGGGCAGCGCAAGCGCGGCCCCGATCAACAGGGTCGCAAGCAGGGCAAAGCCGCCGATCAGCCCCTCGGCTGTGAACATCAGCACGCCGCAAATCGCCAAAAGGATCGCCGCCAACGCCCCTTGCAGTCGCGCCCGCTGCCCTGCGGCCATGGCCAGCGCGCGGGGGTGTGCGGCCGCAAGCAAGGGCATCCGCCCGATCTGGAAAAGCGCGCCACTGGCCGCAATCGCAGTGCCGCCCAGTGCAATCGCCAGCCCCGACAACCACCACGACGGGCGCAGTTGCAGCGTGCCTGATACATCTGCCCCGTAAAGCCCGCGCAGTGTGGCCGCGACATCGGGCAACAAAAGGGCGGCAATCAGATAGCCCAAAGCAACCCCTATCCCCCCTGCGACCAGCGCAAAAAACGCCAGTTCGACCGCCATCAGTGCCACAAGGCGGCGCAGGGGCAGGCCCAATGCGCGCATGGTGCGCACGATGGGTCTGCGTTGCTCGAAGGCAAGGCCAATCGCGCCGTTCACGATGAAAATGCCGACGGCAAACGACAACAGGCCAAAGGCTGTCAGGTTGAGGTGGAAACTATCGGTCAGGCGCGCTACGTCGCTGCTACCTTGGGCAGGCTGCAGGATCAGATCGGGAACGATCTGCGCCAGATCAGGCCGCCCGACAGGTTGACGGGGCAAGACGATCAGACTGTCGAT
>JBFEQR010000005.1:0-17751 GCA_041549425.1 Yoonia sp.
ACATGCGCGCGTCCGAAATGCGCACCATATCGGTGATCCCTTTTTTCAGGATCTTCGGCGGCAGACCCATATTGCCCACCTCGGCCATACCGGGATAGCCGCGCGGGCCACAGTTTTTCAGGACCATGATGCAGGTCTCATCAATATCCAGATCATCGTCGTTGATGCGGGCCTTGTAGTCATCGATATCCTCGAACACGACAGCGCGGCCCGTGTGCTGCATCAGTTCCGGCGTCGCGGCAGAGGGTTTGATCACCGCACCGCCGGGTGCCAGATTGCCGCGCAGCACGGCAATGCCGCCCGATTGGGTCAGGGCCTTTTCAACGGGCAGGATCACGTCCTCGTTCCAGTTCTTGACGTGTTTGACCTCGTCCCACATGGACCCGCCCGACACGGTCAGGGCGTCCTTGTGCAGCAATCCCGCCTCGCCCAGACGTTTGATGACGACAGGCAGACCGCCTGCGTAAAAGAACTCTTCCATCAGGTATTTGCCTGATGGCATCAGGTTCACAATGGTGGGCACATCACGACCCAAACGATCCCAGTCATCCAGCGTCAGATCGACACCTTCCAACCGGCCCGCCATGGCCAGCAAATGGATCACGGCATTGGTCGATCCGCCAATCGCGGCATTGGTGCGGATTGCGTTTTCAAAGGCCTGTTTGGTCATCACATCGGACGGTTTCAGATCATCCTTGACCATATCCACGATGCGCCGTCCCGTCAGATGCGCCATCACGCGGCGGCGGCTGTCCACGGCAGGGATCGCGGCGTTGCCCGACAGGGCCATGCCCAGCGCCTCGGCCATCGACGCCATGGTGCTTGCCGTGCCCATCGTGTTGCACGACCCGGGCGAACGGGACATCGACGCCTCGGCCTCGACGAATTCTTCGGCGGTCATTTCGCCCGCGCGCACAGCCTCGGAGAATTTCCAAAGGTGGGTGCCTGATCCCACACGCTCACCCCTGAAATGCCCGTTCAGCATCGGCCCGCCGGAGACAACGATCGACGGCAGATCAACGGATGCAGCCCCCATCAACAAGGCAGGCGTTGTCTTGTCACAGCCAGCCAGCAGCACGACACCGTCCATGGACATACCGCGAATGGCCTCTTCCACATCCATGGCGCAGAGGTTGCGATACATCATCGCCGTGGGGCGCAGGCTGCTTTCGGCGGGGGAAAAGACGGGGAATTCGACAGGAAAGCCACCCGCCTCATAGACGCCGAATTTCACCTTTTCGGCCAGATCACGCAGGTGGGCATTGCACGGCGTCAGTTCCGACCATGTGTTGCAAATGCCGATGACAGGACGCCCGTCCAGCAGGTCGGCAGGCAAACCTTGGTTCTTCATCCATGATCTGTGATAGATCGCATCCTTGCTTGACCCCCCGAACCATTCTTGCGAACGCAGCTTGCGGGGCCACTTGGCAGGCTTGAACGTCATATCAGGACTTCCTTTGATGGGGTTGTTGCCCCATCATTACCCCGCCCCACTTCCAATTCCAAGGAGCCGCCATGAACCAGCAGCAACATAATCTGACCCATTGGGCCGAACGCGTCGATCTGGCAGCGGCCTTTCGCTGGACCGCGCGCCTGAACATGCACGAAGGGGTCGCAAACCACTTCAGCTTTGCAATCAACGACGACGGGACAAAGTTCCTGATGAACCCCAACCAGATGCATTTTGCCCGTATCAAGGCCAGCGATATGATCGTGGTGGACGCAAACGATCCCGACACGCTGTCGGGTCCCAATGCCCCTGATCCCACCGCATGGGGGCTGCACGGGGGTATCCACCGGCATGTGCCGCACGCCCGCTGTGCGATGCATGTGCATTCGATCTTTGCCACCGTGCTGGCATCCCTGAAAGACAGCCGCCTGCCGCCCATCGACCAGAACTGCTGCACCTTCTTCAACCGGTACGTGATCGACCAAGGCTATGGCGGGCTGGCATTCGAGGACGAAGGCGAACGCTGTGCGTCCCTGTTCACCGACCCAAAGAAACGGGTCATGATCATGGGCAACCACGGCGTTCTGGTCATTGGCGAAACCATCGCCGAAACCTTTAACCGCATGTTCTATTTCGAACGGGCCGTCGAAACCTATATCCGTGCGCTGCAAACCGGCATGGAATTGCGGGTGCTTTCTGATGAAATCGCCGAAAAAACCGCGCAGGAACTGGAAAGCTATCCCGAACAGGACCTGCGGCATCTGGCAGAGCTGAAAGCGATCCTTGATGAAGAAGGGGCGAACTACGCATCTTGACCGCAGATGCTTGACCCCGAGAACTGCGCAAGCTTTCTCGACTTCTGATAGGCCCGTTCAGGCTTTGCGGAAAATCACCAGACGCGCCATATCGTTGCGATGCACTTCATCCGCACGGTCATCGTAGATGCGCACATCGCGGGTGGTCAGGTGCTTGATCCGGTGCCCGAAACCGGCCAGCGCGGCCTCGAACCCCTCTGACACGTAATGCGCGGCGTTGACCGAAATTACGAACAGCGCGTCAGTGGCGGCAACCTGCAAAAGGTTTTCCAATGCAGAAGGCCCCACATGGCCCAGCGTAAAAGTCCCCGCGCTGACAATCCCGTTGTAGGGCGCGTCCTTCAAATCAAGCGGCTTGGTCACGTCACAGGCCGTGACCGCGCGATAATCACCCTTCATCGCCGCAACATCGAGCATGTCTTGCGACAGGTCGATGCCGTCAACAGGCTGTGTGTTCATCCCCCTCAGGATCGCCCCGACAAGCCCCGTCCCCGCGCCAACATCCAGAACCGGCCCTGTGCCACCGCCGCCTACAAAAGCGGTCGCGACCTCCCGCGGGAGCTGGTAACCCTGCGCCTCGCCAAAAGCGGCGTCATAGCTGTGCGACCAGATGCGATAAAGCTCCTTCACCTCTTCAGGTGAGGACATCGCATATGCATCTTTGACATTCGGGTTCTTTGCCATGGCAAAATGCTAGCACAGGCTTGCACATTCTCAAGTCCTTTGGCACGACAGGGCATGACCCGCACACTCTTGTCCTTCGGCCACGGTTATAGCGCCCGCGCCCTGTCACGTCTCCTTCTGCCGCAAGACTGGCGGATCATCGGCACCACGCGGTCCGAGGACAAAGCACCGCGCCTGATGAACGAAGGCATCGAGCCGCGCATCTGGCCGGGCGCGGATATGATACCGGCGCTGAACGCGGCGACGCATATCCTGATTTCTGCGGCACCTGATGAAGCGGGCGATCCGGTGCTGGCGGAACTGCGCGACGAAATCGCCAAACGCGCTGATCAATTCGCATGGGTCGGCTATTTGTCCACCACCGGCGTCTACGGGGATCACAATGGCGATTGGGTCGATGAAAACACGGCCCTGACGCCCGCCACCAAACGCGGCATCGCGCGGGTCAAGGCCGAGGCAGACTGGGCCGCCATCGACGGCCTGCCCCTGCATATTTTCCGGCTTGCGGGCATCTATGGACCAGGGCGCGGTCCGTTTTCCAAGGTGCGAAATGGGACCGCACGGCGGATCATCAAGAAGGGGCAGGTCTTCAGCCGCACCCATGTGGCCGACATTGCGCGCGTGCTGGCGGCATCCATCGCCAAACCCAACCCCGGTGCGGCCTATAACGTCTGCGACGACGATCCCGCCCCGCCACAGGACGTGATCGCCTATGCCGCCGAACTTCTGGGCCTGCCGATCCCCGAAGCAGTCGATTTCGAAAAGGCCGAGATGTCACCCATGGCGCGCAGCTTTTATGCGGAAAGCAAAAAAGTGCGGAACGACCGGATCAAGGACGAACTGGGGGTGGATTTGCTTTATCCCGATTACCGCAGCGGGCTCAGATCATTGCTGGCGCAGGAAATCGGCGCCTGACGGCCCACGCGATCCCCGCGTACAAAGCCAGTAGCACAATCGCCGTGGCAAAGTTTGTGGCATAGAATACCGCACGATCGGCGAGTTCGAGATTGTTCAGGAACGGGTAGGGCAGACCGCTGGTGACCGTCCCCGCAGGGCTGTGATTGAAAGGCTGCACAACCAGTTCGGCCAACAGGACATAGACCCCGATAACCCCCATCAGCCAACCGAAGGCCGCAACCAGCCGGTGATAGCTGCGATGCACAAAGATCGTGTCGACAACCTGCAAAACCGGCCCGAACAGGTGCAAATACATCTCAAGATGCCACGCGCCCAACGCGCCGTCTGTGGTGACGGACGTGGGGTCGGCAAAATACAGGCGCCAGTACAAAAACACGACCATCGTGTTGATGACGGCGGTCATGCACACAAAGCCGTCCCAGCGGTTTTCGCTGCGGCCTTCTTCGATCGCCATCATGCGGCTGAAGGCAAAGAAGGAAAAGAACAGTGCCCAGATGGTCAGAAACCGGAACGGCCCGCCAAAGGCATCCCAACCGCCGAAAATCAAGGTGCGGATGCAATAGCCAGCGGCCAAAAGAAACGCGGTCCAGCGGAAAATCAAACGGGGGTTAAGGGTCATTCAGGGCTCACTTTTTAGGCAGATCATGCACAGGGCGGGCATTGCGCGTCCAGCATAACCTTGCGTCTGCATCGGCTCTTGCCGTTGTGTTGCAAACAACCCATATCAGAGGCGCTCTAACCCCGAAGGCCCGCATATGACACTCCGCCAGAAAACCGCCGCATTGCTGGACACCGCATGGGTGCGCAATTTCATCGTCGGCGTGATCGTGTTCAACGCGATCGTTCTGGGGATGGAAACCTCCAGAACACTGATGGCCAGCGCGGGTGGGCTGATCCTTTTGCTGGATACGCTTTGCCTGTCGATCTTTGTGATCGAACTGGCGGCCAAGCTTTTCGCCAAAGGCCCGCGCTTTTTCCGCAGTGGCTGGAATATCTTTGATTTCGCCATTGTGGGTGTGTCGCTGATCCCCGGAAATGGCGGGCTGTCGGTGCTGCGCGCCCTGCGTATCCTGCGTGTGCTGCGCGTGATTTCCGTGGTCCCGTCCCTGCGCCGCGTGGTCGAAGGTTTTGTGACCGCCTTACCCGGCATGGGATCGGTGTTCCTGCTGATGGGGATCGTATTCTACATCGGGGCGGTGATGGCGACCAAACTGTTCGGGGACGTCTTCCCGCAATGGTTCGGCACGCTGGGGCAATCGGGCTACACCCTGTTCCAGATCATGACGCTGGAAAGCTGGTCCATGGGCATCGTGCGTCCCGTGATGGAGGTCTACCCCTACGCATGGGTCTTTTTCGTGCCGTTCATCATGGTGACGACATTCGCGGTGGTGAACCTGCTGGTGGGTCTGATCGTGAACTCGATGCAGGACGCCCACGCCGAGGAAGGGAACGCGGCGACCGATGCGTATCGGGATGAGGTGCTGGCGAAGCTGGACGCGATCGAGAAGCGGTTGGACGGGAAGTAACTGGCTGGCTGGGTTTGGTCCGGTCAGCGGGGCAAACGGTCGCTAGAAACTTGCCTGATCATCGCCAATCTTCATGAAATTCCTGCCTTGACCTAAGTCAAAATGGGGGGCTCCTTATCATCTGATACTCCTTCCGGAAGGACAGATCGGCGTTGTCCACCTGTTCAGACAAAGAAGGGGGAATTTGTTCGATGCATAGTATAAGAGTCAGAGCCATCACCGTTCTGCTGACAGGGCTGTCTTTAGTGATACCGTGGTCCCGGGTCCACGCAGAAACCTTTACGGGTACAAATGTCGATAGCCGGGTCATAGTGGGCCTCAATGCTGATGCGACGGCGGTGCAAGAACTGTTGCCAGAGGGATGGACTTCCGTTCCCTACCCGAACGGGCCGCTCAAGGGAGCCAACCTGCTGGTTTCTTTTGTCGACGGCGTGTTGATGGTTGATGCCGAGGACAAACCTCTTGTGCCGGCAAGCCGCAGAGCAATCGTCCTTCTCGGACTCGGAAAAGAAGACGGAGGCGACGCCACGCGGATTTATGTCATGCGCATCTACACATCGGAGCCGGAGAATGACCCGTATCGGGCCAATGTCCCTGCCGAGATTACACGCGTCAACTCCTTGAGCGGTCCTGCTGCCGGTGGACGACAAAGTACGGATACTTGGACGATGACGGTAGCAGGCGGCGAACTTGCCATGTCGCTCAACTATACAACAGGCAGACGGAGTTGGAGCACCAGCGAGGCATTGTCCTATTCATCCGCGAACCCCGATTTCTACCGGATCTATAGATATGAAAGCGTCACTGACTTGGTAATGAGCTCTCCTATCGGTAAACCGATGACAGGCGAGTACAGCATGACAAGCTCGGTACCCGAACTCGCGGACATCTTCGACGGCAGTCAAGAGACCATCGCGATCCTCGATATTCCGGTTCGCGTGCGCAGGATTTTCCTACCCTAACACCCGACACCGGTTTTCAGTCGCTCGGCATTGGTCATAGCGACCTGTCGGCCCAACTACTTTGGGCCCCCCAAGCCGACATCCGCCCAATCACCCTACGCCCGCTTTTCCATCACCGCCACGCCCAGCACCTCAAGCACTTTCGCCTCAATGTGCTCGGCGTTCATGCCCGCCACGTCATACATCGCCTTCGGGCTGGCCTGATCGATAAACGTATCGGGCAGCACCATCGACCGGAATTTCAGCCCGTGGTCGAACACGCCTTCATCCGCCAGCAATTGCGCCACATGTGATCCGAAACCGCCCACGGCGCCCTCTTCCACCGTGATCAGCGCATCGTGACCGGCGGCCAGTTTCAGGATCATGTCGCGGTCCAGCGGCTTGGCAAACCGCGCATCGGCGACGGTTGGCTTGATCCCCTTGGCCGACAGGGCCTCGCATGCCTTCGTGACTTCCTGCAACCGTGTGCCGAACGACAGGATCGCCACGCGGCTACCCTCGGCGATCATGCGGCCCTTGCCGATTTCCAGCAGTTCGGGGTTTTCCGGCATCTCGACGCCGACACCTTCGCCGCGCGGGAAACGGAACGCAATCGGGCCATCATCATAGGCCGCAGCAGTGGCAACCATGCGCACCAGTTCCGCCTCATCCGCGGCGGCCATCACGACGAACCCCGGCAAGTTCGCCAGAAACGCCAAATCGAAAGACCCCGCATGGGTCGCACCGTCCGCGCCGACCAGTCCGGCGCGGTCGATGGCAAAACGCACCGGCAAGCGCTGGATCGCCACATCATGCACAACCTGATCGTAGCCCCGTTGCAGGAAGGTCGAATAAAGCGCACAGAACGGGCGCATCCCCCCTGCGGCCAGACCCGCGCAAAAGGTCACCGCATGTTGTTCGGCAATGCCCACGTCAAAGCAACGGCTTGTGAACCGCTCCATGAACTTGGCCAGCCCCGTGCCATCCGGCATCGCCGCCGTCACCGCACAGATCTTGCTGTCGGCAGCGGCCAGCTTGCACAGCGTCTCCGAAAAGACGGACGTGTAGGACGGCGCATTGCTGGGCGCTTTTTTCTGCTTGCCCGTGATGACGTCAAATCTGGCGGTCGCGTGCCCCTTGTCATCGGCAAATTCCGCAGGGGCATAGCCTTTGCCCTTCTTGGTGATCGCATGGATCAGGATCGGACCATCGGCACGGGCTTTGACGGTGCGCAACACCGACAGCAACTGTTCCATGTCATGGCCGTCGATGGGGCCGAGATAGGAAAAGCCCAACTCCTCGAACAACGTCCCGCCAACGGTCATATGCTTCAGCATATCCTTGGCGCGCTTGGCCCCCTCGCGGAATGGTTCAGGCAGCAGGGACACGGCACCTTTGGCGGCGGCTTTGAATTCCTGAAACGGCTCGCCTGCATAAAGGCGCGACAGATAGGACGACATGGCGCCGGTTGGCGGGGCGATCGACATTTCATTGTCGTTCAGGATGACAATCAGACGCTTGCCCAGATGGCCTGCGTTGTTCATCGCCTCATAAGCCATGCCCGCCGACATCGCCCCGTCGCCGATCACGGCAATGGCGTCGCCGCCTTCACCCCCCAGATCACGGGCCACCGCAAAGCCAAGGGCCGCAGAAATCGACGTACTGGAATGGGCCGCCCCAAACGGGTCATAGGGGCTTTCGGAGCGTTTGGTGAAACCGCTCAACCCGCCCTCTGTGCGCAGGGTGCGGATGCGGTCACGACGACCGGTCAGGATCTTATGCGGATAACACTGGTGGGACACGTCCCAGATGATCTTGTCTTTCGGCGCATCAAAAACCGCATGCAACGCCACAGTCATTTCGACAACACCCAGACCCGCCCCCAAATGGCCACCGGTCTGCGAGACAGCCGAAATCGTCTCGGCACGCAGATCGTCGGCCAACTGGCGCAACTCGCGATCCGACAGGGCTTTCATGTCGGCAGGCGTGGTTACACGATCCAGAACGGGGGTCTTGGGTTGGTCGGACATGGCCCGCCTTTCTTAATGCGTCCGCGCAATCACAAAGCGCGCGGCCTCTTTCAACGTCTCGGCGTCATCGCCGTAGGGAGATAGCGCATCACAGGCCTCTTCCACCAGTGCAGCCGCGCGACTTTTCGCCCCATCAAGCCCCAGCAAAGACACAAATGTGGCCTTTCCGGCCGCCTGATCCTTGCCCACAGCCTTGCCGACAACAGCTGCGTCACCGGTGACGTCCAGCACATCATCGGCAATCTGGAACGCCAAACCCAGCGCATTGCCGTAAATGGACAGCGGTTCACGCTCTTCTTCAGCCATGCGCGGACCGACAAGGGCGGACCATGAAATCAAGGCACCGGTCTTGCCCGCCTGCAAGGCGATGATCTGCTCAAGATCAAGCGGGACCTTGGCGGTTTCGGCAGCCATATCGGCGGCTTGACCGCCCACCATGCCACGCACACCGGCGGCATGGGCCAGCGACATGACAAGGTTCAACTTGGCACGCGGGCCGCATTCGGCCTGCACCAACACCTCGAATGCCAGCGCCTGCAACCCGTCACCGGCCAGTACGGCTGTTGCCTCGTCCCATTTGCGATGCACGGTGGGCTGGCCACGGCGCAGGGCGTCATCATCCATGCAGGGCATGTCATCATGCACCAGCGAATAAGCATGAATACACTCGATCGCAGCGGCGGCACCGGCAGCGGCAACAGGGTTAATATGATGCAAACGCGCGGACTCCAGTGCCAGAAAAGCGCGCAACGCCTTGCCCCCCTGCACAGCATAAAGCATGGCTACAGGCACCTCACCCGACAGACCGGACAGGGCAAAGCCGATGCGCGCCTCTGCGATCCTTGCGGCTTGCGCCAATGCCTCTTTCAACGGACGGCGGGCCAGCGCAGCAACAGCGTAAGTGGGCTGATCAGCCATCAAGCGGGGCCGTGCCTTTTGGTGCGCCACCTTCACCCAGTGTGATCTTGGCAACCTTTTCCTCGGCCTCTTTCAGCTTGGCCTCGCAACGGGCTTTCAACGCTGCACCACGCTCGTAAAGGGCAATGCTTTCATCCAACGCCACATCGCCACGCTCAAGCTGGCCGACAACGGTTTCCAATTCCCTGATGGCATCTTCAAAGCTCATTTCATTCACGTCGCTCATCGGCCTCTTTCCTCCAAAACTTTGACATGGGCAGCGGCAGAAGCGCCCAGCGCGGCCAAGTCATAGCCCCCTTCAAGGCTCGACACCACCCGCCCCTGACAATGACGGTCCGCCAGATCGCACAGCCTTTGCGTGACCCATGCAAAATCTTCGGTGTTCAGGTTCATGCCGGCCAACGGGTCTGCTTTGTGGGCATCAAATCCTGCAGAAATAATCAAAAGTTGCGGGGCAAAGGCATCGACGCGGGGCAATACGATCTGCTCCATCACATCGCGAAAGGCTTTCGACCCCGTGCCAGCGGGCAAAGGGACATTCAGGACATTATCGACACCCACCTCATGGGCGGCCCCGGTTCCGGGATAAAGGGGTGACTGATGGGTGGAACAAAACAGGATGCGCGGATCATCCTCGACCAGATCCTGCGTGCCATTACCATGATGGACATCGAAATCGACAATCGCGACACGGGTCAAACCATGATGGTCCAAGGCATGTTTGGCCCCGACGACAACATTGCCGAAGAAGCAAAAGCCCATCGCGGTCTGGCGTTCGGCATGATGGCCCGGGGGACGCACAGCGGCAAAGGCATTGGCCACATCGCCCGCCACGACCATATCGACAGCACGCACAACGGCACCGGCAGCGCGATAAGCCGCCTTCAGCGTGCCCGCCGACATATGGGTATCGGCATCCAGCGACCGCCAGCCCGCATCGGGGGCAGCAGCACGAATGGCATCAATGTGGGCCTGCGGATGGGCGCGCAACAGATCGTCCTCTGCGGCAAGGGGTGCCTTGACGCGCAACAGGTCCATCCCCTCAAGCGCGCCCAACACGGCATCAAGGCGCGCCACCTGTTCGGGATGGCCCGGCGGCGTCACATGATCATAGCAATCTTCATGGGTAATCAAAGCAGTTGTCATAGGGCCAATGAACCCGTTTCAGCACCATTCCACAAGCTTCTTCCGAGCATAAATATCCCCGCCGGAGGCATAAAATCCCGCGCGCAGCGCGTTACTCCGGCGCCAGCATATACCCCGCGCCGCGCACGGTTTGCAGATAACGCGGCTGCTTGGGGTCTTCTTCGATCTTGCGACGCAGGCGTGTGATCTGAACATCCACAGCACGTTCCTGTGTCTGGCCACCCGACCGGCTCAGTTCCTCGACCAACCGCGTCCGCGTCACGGCCTCACCGGGGCAACCCGAAAAGATGCGCATCAACTGGCTTTCGGTGGCGGTCAGACGGACCAGATCCTCGCCGCGCCACATCTCGCCACGCGCGATGTCATAGCGCACAGGCCCCATGTTCAGCACTTTGGGCAGAACCACGGCAGGTTCGGTCGCGGGCACGCGGCGCAGAATGGCGTTGATGCGCAACAACAGTTCTTTGGGTTCAAACGGTTTGGCCAGATAATCATCGGCCCCCGCCTCAAGCCCCGTGATCCGGTCGTCAGTGTCGCCCTTGGCAGTCAGCAACATGATCGGCGTGGTGATCGTGCGGCGCAGATCACGGCAAAGCGACATGCCGTCCTCGCCCGGCATCATCACATCCAGCACAATCAGATCGAATTCCAAACCTGACAGAATACGCCGCGCATGGGCGGCGTCGCGCGCGGTCGACACCAGAAAACCGGACCGCATGAGGAATTTCTGCAAAAGCCCGCGAATACGCTCGTCATCATCAACGATCAGCAGGTGGGCGTCATCATTCATCATTCCGATCTATCCTTCATCGCCTCATAATGACGGCGGGCGTCTTCATCCATCATAGCTTCCAAAACCTGCCGAAAGCCAGCCACAGCCGCAGGGCCAGCCGCACGATAGGCCGCACGCATCCTGTCGCGCTGGGCATCCGACAGCGCCCGTTCCAATGCCGCCCCCTCTGGCGTCAGATGCAAGTGGCGTTCGCGTTTGTCGGCTTGGCCCACAGTGCTGTCCACCAGACCGTCTTCGATCAGGGTGCGCAACACACGATTGAGCGACTGCTTTGTCACACCCAGAATGGACAGCAGATTGTTCACCGTCGTGCCGGGACTGCGGTGGATAAAATGGATCGCACGGTGATGGGCGCGGCCATAGGATTTCTCGGCCAGTATGCGATCGGGATCAGCCGTGAACCCGCGATAGGCAAAGAACATCGCTTCGATTCCCTTGCGCAACTGTTCGTCTGTCAGGAACAGCAAGCTTTGTCCGGTCTGTGGCGGCACAGTGTCGTTCATGCCCGTCCTCCCTTGGTCTCGCCTCATAATACGTCAGCTTTGTTGACATTCCAAGAATCAATGATTAGAGAAAACCATGAATTGCGCAAGATTATGTCCGAAACGGACCTACCTGCGTAACAAATGCAAAATCTGATCGGAGGCTGACATGGCTGGCGCATATGATGATAGGGACGGAAAAATCTGGATGGACGGCCAACTGGTCGAATGGCGTGACGCCAAAGTCCACATTCTGACACATGCCATGCACTACGCCTCTTCCGTGTTCGAGGGCGAGCGCTGCTATTCCGGCAAGATTTTCAAATCCCGCGAACACTCTGAACGGTTGATCAAGTCCGGTCAGTTGATCGACTTTGAAATCCCCTACACCGTCGATGAAATCGAAGCGGCCAAACAAGCTGCCCTTGACGCAAACGGCCTGACAGACGCCTATGTGCGCCCCGTCGCTTGGCGCGGTTCCGGCGAAGATATGGGTGTCGCGGCGGCCCGTAACCCTGTCCATCTGGCGGTCGCCGTTTGGGAATGGGGTAACTATTATGGCGATGCCAAGATGAAGGGCGCAAAGCTCGACATCGCCAAGTGGAAACGCCCCAGCCCCGAAACCGCCCCGTCGCAGGCCAAGGCAGCCGGTCTTTACATGATTGCAACCATGTCCAAGCACGCCGCCGAGGCAAAGGGCTGTTCGGACGCGATGATGTTCGATTACCGCGGCTATGTGGCCGAGGCGACAGGCGCCAACATCTTCTTTGTCAAAGATGGCGAAGTACACACACCCAAGGCCGACGCCTTCCTCAACGGCATCACCCGCCAGACCGTCATCGGCATGCTGCGCGACAAGGGCCTGACTGTTCACGAACGGGTCATCATGCCCGAAGAGCTTGAAGGGTTCGAGCAGTGCTGGCTGACCGGCACCGCTGCAGAGGTGACGCCCGTCGGGCAAATCGGCGACTACAATTTCGAGGTTGGCGCAATCACCCGCGAAATCTCGCAAGATTATGAAAAGCTGGTGCGCGCCTGACGCCCAAACACACTGCAGACCTGACAAGGGGCGCGTTTCGCGCCCCTTTTTCGTGGAATAGCGGGCCCGAAGCCCGCCAAATGGCCGCGACTTGGATGTGAAATCCGGCAATTTCCTGCAAACGCCCGCCAAATTGTCCTCAAAAACAGCCCAACAATTCCTGATCGCCAAAACTGTCCTTCGTTTTTCAACAAAGATTTCAGCAACAAGGCACATCCAGCCAAACTTCGGTCCCGTTTGAATGGCATGATGATGGAGTAATCAGTAACTCTAGCTAATGTTCACGCACCCATGTTTTCTCCTGACAATCACAACGCCGCGCCAAACGCGAACCGCGCCAAGGTTTCGCACAGTGAGGTCACGCTTAGACGAATCCTGCGGAACGCGCCGCAGGACTTGTGGCTTGATACGATCCGGCGCACGCGCAGCGATGCCCATAACGGGTTGGTTTACTGGATGCTCAGCCAGCCAGAGTGTGATTTCGCCGTGGCAGCCCATGCCTTCTATCGTAGCAATCCGGCGTTCTATCTGGATAATCCCAAACCTTTGAAGTTGCGCCCGGGGCCTGCCGATATCTTTGCCCTCGTGCTGATCAACTGGGACACCGGATATTTCCGTACGCATAAACTGAAGGTCGAAACAGATGACGCGCACCCCCGCGTGCTGTCACGGTTGCACCAGAAATTACTGGCCTTTCCGCGCGGGTCACTGCCCTTTACGATCCCGGAGGAACTGCTGCATCCCGAAGGTGGCACTCCGGCGCAGGTGCCTGCGCATCTGTCGCCCGATGACGCCGCCCATCTTTGGCCGATCTATGCCGAACTGGGGCTGCGCGTTCCCGACACGGCCCCCGGCATCAAACGGCGGATGGCGCAGGCCAAGGGGCTGTTGAAAAAGGTAGGTTTGAGCGGCTAGCGCGCTTAGTTGCCGACATTACCTGTGGCCTTGCGCTGCTGCGCGCGTTGCAGACCCAGTTTGCGTTCACGCCAAATAATCAGCACACCCGCCGCGATGACGATACCCGCACCGATCAGCATGGTCCCTGTCGGCACCTCGTCAAAGATGAAATACCCGATCAGCAAGGCAAGGATCATCGACGTATAATCAAACGGCGCAACCAGAGACGCATCCGCAAAGCGGTAGCTTGAGGTCAGCAAAATCTGCCCCACACCCCCCAGCAAGCCGGCCATGATCAGCATCAGCGCCACTTGCCAGTCCGGCACGACCCAGCCCCACGGCAAAGTGAAAAGCGCCAGAACCGACGACGTGACGGTAAACCAGAAAACAATCGCCGCAGTGCCTTCGGTTGCCACCAGTTTGCGCACAAAGACCTGCGCCAAAGCGGCCATAACCGCCCCCATCAGCACCACTATCGCGCCCAGCGTCTCGGAGGTGTTCAGAGACGCCCCCACAGACAACCTTGGCGACAACACTATCAGCACACCGACCATGCCCAGCGCCACGGCCGACAACCGGAACGCGCGCACGTCTTCGTTCAAGAACATCGCCGCAAAGATGACCACCAAAAGTGGCGCGGCATAGCCGATTGCCGTGACCTCTGGCAGTGGCAGCAGGCCCAGTCCGGTAAATCCCAACCCCATCGCCGAGGTCCCGACCAGCCCGCGCCAGAAATGACCCATCGGGTTCTTGGTCTTCCAACCGTCCCGCAACTCATGGCGAATGGCCAGCCAGCCCAGAATGATGGGCAAGGCAAAAAAGGACCGGAAGAAAACCGCCTGCCCCGGCGGAACATCGCCAGAGGCCGCCTTCACAAGGCTTGCCATACCCATAAACATGCACACCGACATGACTTTGAAAACGATCCCGCGAAGTGGCTGCATGAAAACCTGTCCCTTTTGCGTGACCCTAGGCCGCACGGCAGCAAACAGGAAACCCTTTTTACTTGCCAAAAGCTGACGTTAGGGTATCCGCAATATGTCGCTAATAAGAAGAACTTGATGCCAGACCAAAAACAAACCCCCGCAAACATGACTCCCCGTGATTGGGTTCAGATCCTCGCCAAATATCGCGAACCCAACAGCCTTCGCAGCAGCTTTGAACTAGCCGTCAGTCTGATCCCGTTCATCCTGCTTTGGGTGCTTGCATGTTGGGTGGCGCAATACAGCTATCTCGGGGCACTCGCGATTTCTGCCGCCAACGGGCTGTTTCTGTTGCGGCTATTTTGCATCCAGCACGATTGCGGGCACGGGTCCTTCTACGGCAACCGCAACGTCAGCGATTGGGTCGGGCGCGCGCTTGGGGTGGTGACGCTTACGCCCTATGACGTCTGGCGGCGCACGCATTCGATCCACCACAGCCACGCCGGCGATCTGGATCAGCGCGGCATCGGCGATGTGATGACGCTCACGGTCGAGGAATACCACCAGCGCACCCCGTTCGGGCGGCTGATGTACCGTGCCTACAGGCATCCGCTTGTGATGTTCGGACTGGGGCCGACCTATATCTTTTTCCTGCAAAACCGCCTGCCCAAGGGTCTGTCGGGCCGCAAATACTGGGTCAGCGCGATGGGCACCAACGCAGCCATCGCCGCAATCCTCGGGATCATCGTCTATTTCGGCGGGTTGCAGGCGTTGTTCCTTGTCTTCCTGCCCACAACCCTGATTGCCGCGTCAATCGGTGTCTGGCTGTTCTACGTGCAGCACCAGTTCGAAACAACGCAATGGGACCCCAAGGAAGACTGGCAATTGCACGACGCCGCCCTGCACGGCAGCTCGCACTACGACCTGCCTCCGATCCTGCGCTGGTTCACGGCAAACATCGGCATCCACCACGTACACCACCTGTACAGCCGGATCCCGTTCTACCGCCTGACAGAGGTGCTGCGCGATCACAACGAACTGGTCGAGGTCAGCCGCATGACCATCGGTCAGTCGATCAAATGCGCAAGCCTTGATCTCTGGGACGAGAAATCGCGCCGTCTGGTGTCTTTCGCAACGGCTCGCAAACTGGCAGCCTAGCGCGGTTCAACGCGCAGGATCTCGCCTGCGTCCAACAAGACAAGAACGGCACCATCGTCCAACACTTCGACATCGCGGATGCGGCCGGCATCGGTCAGCATCCGCTCTTCCCCGATGAGGCGACCATCACGGAACTTCAGGCGCACCAGCCCGCCGGGATTCAGTGACGCAATCAGCAAATCGCCGCGCCACGCAGCATGCGGGCCGTCGTAAAACATCATCCCGCCGGGGGCGATGACAGGGTCCCAATAATAGACCGGCTCCGCGAAACCCGCCGCCCGCGCACGCCCGTCACCCACATCAGAGCCGCCATAATTGATGCCATAGCTGACCACCGGCCAACCATAGTTCAGCCCCGCCGCAGGCCGGTTCAGCTCATCACCGCCCCGCGGCCCGTGCTCGATGGTCCACAGCGCGCCCTCCGGCCCGATGGCGGCACCTTGCATATTGCGATGGCCCAACGACCAGACCTGATCATCCCCGTTGCGCCCGACAAAAGGATTGTCCGCGGGCACCGACCCATCCGCATTGATGCGAATGACCTTGCCGTGGGTGCTGTTGATATCCTGCACCAGCGTCCCGCTGTCACCGGCACCCCGATCACCGGTGGTAATCCAGACGGTGCCATCAGGCATCGGAATAATCCGGCTGCCAAAGTGACGCCCCCCGCGCACCGGATCGCTTTGCACAAAAATGTCGGACACATCGATCAAACGGCCATCGACCGTCAGGGTGCCACGGGCCGCAGCCGTCACCACCCCGCCCCGCACCGGCTTTGCATAGGTCCAGAAAATGGTGCGATCACTGGCGAAACTCGGGGAAACAGCCACATCCAGCAACCCGCCCTGCCCTTGGTCCGCCACATCCGGCAGGCCCGCCAAAGGACGGCTGACGCGGCCATCGGTATCAATCAGACGCAGGTTTCCGCCCTTTTCGGTGACAAGAAACTGGCCCCGTCCAAGGTGGGAAATCCCCCAGGGGCTATCCAGCCCCTCGGCAAAAACAGACACGGCTATATCGCTGGACGGCAGGGGTGGCGCGCGGGTCTGTTCGGCAAAAGCGGGCGCAAAACCGGCATTCGCAGGGCCCTGTGCCACTTGGGCATGGGCGGCAACAGGCAACAACATCAAGGCAAGAATACGGATCATGATCAGACCTCCTTGAGCCTCGAAATAGCCCAGCGCGCGGCATCGGCCACTGCCGGATCAGGATCATCAACCAAAGGTGAAACCGCCGCGATCAGCGCGGGCTCGCCGGAATTGCCGATGGCATAAGCAACATTGCGCACAAAACGATCACGGCCAATGCGCTTGATAGGCGAGCCGGAGAACTTCGCGCGAAACGCCCCATCATCCAGTGCGGCCAATGCGGCCAAAGGCGGGGCAATCAGATCATCGCGCGCCGCCAGCCGCACGTCGCGGCCGTCATGGGCAAACTTGTTCCACGGACAGACCGCCAGACAATCATCACAGCCGTAGATGCGATTGCCCATGCGGGCGCGCAGATCAGGGTCGACCGGCCCCTTATGCTCGATCGTCAGATAGGAAATGCAGCGGCGGGCATCCAACCGGTAAGGGGCGGGAAAGGCCGCCGTCGGACAAATATCCAGACAGGCGGTGCAAGACCCGCAATGGCTTACTTCCGGCGTATCGGGTTCCAGATCAACGGTCGTGAAAATCGCCCCCAGAAAAAACCAGCTCCCCAGATCACGGCTCAGCAAATTTGTATGCTTGCCCTGCCAGCCCAACCCTGCGGCCTGCGCCAGCGGCTTTTCCATCACAGGCGCGGTATCGACAAAGACCTTGATCTGCGCCTCCGGCACCTGTTCAATCAGCCAGCGGCCCACCTTTTTCAGACGCTTCTTGACCACATCATGATAATCACGGTTCTGGGCATAAACGCTGATGGCACCACGGTCCGCTTCGTCCAGCACAGCCATCGGATCATGCTCCGGCGTATAAGGCTCGGCCAGCATGATGACCGACTTTGCGGCAGGCCAAAGTGCCGACGGATCGCTGCGCCACTGCATCC
>JBFEQR010000006.1:0-17435 GCA_041549425.1 Yoonia sp.
GGAGCCAGGCGATATCATTCTGGCTGTCAACCGCGTGCCCGTGGGGTCTGTCACCGCGTTGCGCGCACAGTTGGCGTCGATCAAAGGGGCGCTTGCGCTCACGATCCAACGCGGATCGGCCCGCATTTTCCTGTTGATCCGGTAAGCGTTGAAAAGCATGGCGGGTGTCCGTCTTGGATGGCGCCAATGACAAGCGCCCTAACGCTTGGCGGGTGTCAAATAGGCGGCAAGCACCTCGTCATAGGCGGGGTCCTTGCGCGCCAGAAATAGCGTCGCCGCCAGCATCCCCTGCTTTGAGCCACAGTCGAACCGCCGCCCCGAAAGGCGGAAACCGGCGATCCCCACGGTCTGACCGCTTTGCGCGATGGCGTCGGTCAGTTGGATTTCACCGCCAACACCGGGCGTCAGGCGGGCCAGCGCGTCAAAGACCGCAGGATCAAGAATATACCGTCCCACAACAGCCCACCGCGATGGTGCCGTCCCAGTTGCGGGCTTTTCAACTATGCCGTCGGCATGGACAATGCGCCCTTCTTGGGATGTGACAGACAATACACCGTATTGGCCGGTTTGCGCCTCCGGCACCTCCATCACGGCGATCAGGTGACCGGCCTTGGTGCGGTCATAGGCATCAACCATTTCGTGCAAACACCCCGGCGCGCCAAGGATCAGATCGTCAGGCAAAATCACCGCAACAGGACCGTCCAGCAGGTGGGGCCGCGCACAAGCGACAGCATCTCCCAAACCGCGCGGTTCGGGTTGGGTCACGAAGATGACCTCGCAATTGCGGGTGTCCAGTGCGGCCTCTTGCAGCTGATGCGCCACTTCGGGTTTGCCGTGGTGCGTCAGTGTCAGCCGCAGTTGGGCGTCGTCCTTGACATAATGTTCGATGGCCGCCTTTGAGGGATGGCTGACAAAGATCATCCGTTCGACTTCGGCCTCGCGCGCCTCATCGATTGCGTATTGGATCAACGGTGTATCAATGACCGGCAGCAGTTCCTTTGGCGTCCCCTTTGTCGCCGGCATGAACCGTGTGCCCAGACCGGCCACGGGGAAAATCACCGTGCGCACCTTCGATTGTGTCATTGCCCGTCCTCCCTATGATGTGGCTGCCTTTGCACGCCCGCCCAGCGCCCGTTTCACACAAACACCATGTTGTCTTCGGGCGTTCAAAAGCCCAATGCGGGCTCTTGCGGCATGGGCTTTTCGGGTTCCGGAATGCCGGTCATCGTCGCCTCGGTCAAAAGCAGCGTACCGGCAACAGACACGGCATTTTCCAGCGCCACGCGCACAACTTTGGTGGGATCAATGATGCCTTCCTTCAAAAGATCGACATAGTCATTCGTCGCGGCGTCAAAACCGATCGCACCCTTGCTTTCGCGCATACGCGCCACCACAACGCCGCCATCAACCGCCGAGTTCTCGGCGATCTGGCGTGTCGGCGCGCTGAGTGCGCGGCGCAAAATCTCGAGGCCGGTCCTTTCGTCACCCTTTGCATCGGCCTCGGCGGCCTCAAGCGCCTGCGTGCACCGCAACAAGGCCAGCCCACCGCCAGGCACGACGCCCTCTGCCACAGCCGCTTTGGTCGCATTGATGGCATCGTCCAACGCCTCTTTCTGGCTGGCGATTTCAGCCTCGGACGGCGCACCCACACGGATGACAGCAACCCCCCCTGACAGTTTAGCCAAGCGTTCCTGCAGTTTCTCCTTGTCATAATCACTGGTGGCGCGGTCGATCTGCGATTTGATCTGCTGCGCACGCGCCTTGATCGCGGATTTGTCGCCCGCCCCGCCGATGATCGTCGTCGCATCGCGATCCGATTTGACCCGTTCGGCACGCCCCAGATGGTCAAGGGTGACGTTTTCAAGCGTCATGCCAACGGCCTCTGAAACGACCTGCGCGCCTGTCAGGACCGCGATATCCTCCAACATCGCCTTGCGGCGGTCACCAAAGCCGGGCGCCTTGACCGCAAGGCAACGCAGGGTCCCGCGTAACTGGTTCACGACCAGCGTCGCCAAGGCGTCCGTTTCGACATCCTCAGCGACGATAAACAGCGGTTTTCCGGTTTTGAGGACCTGTTCAAGCAGTGGCAGAAACTCTTTCATATTGCTGATCTTGCGGTCGCACAAAAAGACATATGGATCTTCAAGCGCGGCCTCCATGCGTTCAGGGTCGGTCACGAAATAAGGCGAAAGAAACCCGCGGTCGAATTGCATGCCCTCGACGATTTCGAGAATAGTCTCGGTCGTTTTGGAGTCTTCTACAGTGATGACGCCCTCGTCCCCGACCTTTTCGACCGCACTGGCAACCATCTGGCCAATCGCGGGATCATTATGCGCCGAGATTGTCGCGACCTGTTCCTTTTCCTTGCTGGTGCGCACCGGTGCCGACATAGACTGCAGGTGCGCGCGGGCGATCTGCAAGCCGCGGTCCAGACCGCGTTTGATGTCGATCCCGCTTGCACCGGCCACCACATTGCGCACCCCGTCGGAAAAAATCGCATGGGCCAGTATCGTCGCGGTGCTGGTACCATCGCCCACCGCTTCGCCGGTTTTTTCCGCCGCCTGACGCAGCATCTGTGCCCCAAGGTCTTCTTCGGGGTCCTTGAGGCTGATTTCCTTGGCAATGGTGACACCGTCATTGCAGACGATGGGCAGGCCAAACTTTTTCTGGATCAGAACGGATTTGGATTTTGGTCCAAGTGTCACGCGCACTGCATCGGCAAGCGCGGTCGTGCCGCGCAACAGCTTTTCACGCGCGGCTGAATGAAACAGAATGTTCTTGTGTGCCATGGCCCATCTTTCCTTGATCTGCTGACAAGAAAGGATAGCGCCCGCAGGTTCGGTCCGATTGACGTGGATCAATCGGGCAAGGGGTCAGACGGTTTGCGGCGTTACAGATGCTGGCGCACAAAAGCTGCGATGTCTGCGGCAGGGCGGGCACCGGAAAGGCGGGCAGCTTCGCGGCCATTCACATAAAGGATCAAAAGCGGGATTCCCCTGATCTGCAGGCGCTGCGAAATCTGCGGGAATTGCTCGGTGTCGATTTTGGCAAATCGGGCCTCGTATTTGAGGTCTTGTGCAGCCTGTGCAAAAGCAGGCGCCATCATCTTGCACGGCCCGCACCACGGCGCCCAATAGTCGACGATCAATGCAAAACCATCACCGCGCGTCGCCTTGTCATGCAGGGCCACATCCAGAACGGCGACTTGGCCGTCAACCAGCGGCGTCGCACATTTCGCGCATTTTGGCCCCGCCTGCAGCTTGGCCAGAGGCACGCGATTGGCCTGTCCGCATGAAAGGCAAATCAGTTTCGCAGTGTCGGTCATTCCACAAACCCCTTTTAACATATGCGCACTTACTTCAGCCCCTGCCCCGCAAGGACATGTCGTGCGCTGACAATTTAACGCGTAACGTATTCACCCTGAACCGGACACCCGCAAATCCGAAGCTCTTTCTGACCAAGGCATGTCTTGCGGCAAGGTGAACATTGCGTTTCCACCGAGAGCCCGCTGGACGGAAAACGCGCCCAATCTAGCAAGCCGGTGCTTTGTCGAATTGATCTTCATCAATGGACATGCGCGGCCAATTCTTAGTAACATAAAAGCACGCGCTTTCCTTACTTCTTGGATGCAGCATGGTTGACGTTTTGATAGCGAAGCCTTGTCCATGAATTGGAACCGACAGCCTGCGGGCGGGAAACTGGAACGACATGGCAAGAAAAACGACAAAACCGGGTCCGGACCGCAAAACGGCATCGCCCC
This sequence comes from Yoonia sp., assembly GCA_041549425.1. Taxonomy (GTDB): domain Bacteria; phylum Pseudomonadota; class Alphaproteobacteria; order Rhodobacterales; family Rhodobacteraceae; genus Yoonia. The sequence goes on from JBFEQR010000006.1 coordinate 3,761, forward strand.
GCACCACGGCCAAAGCTACACCAACCCCGGACACTTTGGTGCCTGTTGTCGGGCTTGGGGCTTCGGCGGGCGGTTTGCTGGCTTACAAGACATTTCTTGAGACCACACCAGCAGACACAGGTGTGGCCTATGTCATGGTTCATCACGTGGACCCGGACCACAAAAGCCTGATGGCTGATATTCTGGCCGGGCATACAGCGATGCCCGTCGTGCTGGCCGAAGACCAGACAGCCGTGAAGCCGGATCATGTCTATATCATTCCCCCGAAAAAATACCTCGAAATCAAAAAGGGCGTGCTGCATCTGTCAGAGCCGACGGACCGCCGCGGCACACGCCTGCCCATTGACTGGTTCCTGCGGTCACTGGCGCATGATCACGGTCAAAAGGCGATCGCGGTCATCTTGTCGGGTACCGGCAGTGACGGATCGGCGGCCATTCGCGAGATCAAGGAACAGGGCGGCATCGTGCTGGTTCAGGACCCGTCCGAGGCCGCACATGACGGGATGCCACGCAGCGCCATCGCCACAGGTGCGGCAGATCACATCTTGCCCGTCGCGCAAATGCCCGAGATCATCATCAACTATATTCGCCATCCCTTCATACAGAAAAGAACTGCCACAAAGGTGCTGGGTGAGAACGCCAAAAGATCGCTTGAGCAGATCATCACCGTTTTGAAAGCCCATTCGCCCATCAATTTCGACTATTACAAAGAGGGCACGTTGTTGCGCCGGATCGAGCGTCGGATGGCGCTGCGGCATATGGACGACCCGGGTGATTATCTTGCGCTGCTCAAGGATTCAGACGAGGAGGCACAGAACCTTTGCGCCGATCTTCTGATTAGCGTCACCTCCTTTTTCCGCGACAAGGACGCATTCGATCATCTGGAACAAAGCGTGCTTGAGGAACTGGTCAAATCCCATGATGCCGGACGTCCGCTGCGCATCTGGGTGCCCGGTTGCGCCACGGGCGAGGAAGCCTATTCGCTGGCCATGTTGGTGATTGAAAAAATCTCGGCGCTGCGAAAAGACGTGAAGTTGCGAATCTTTGCCTCTGATGTCGATGACCGTGCGCTTTCGGTTGCCCGTGCAGGCATTTACCCCGATTCAATCGCCGAAGACCTTTCTCCCGCGCGGCTCAAGCGGTTTTTCATCAAGGAAGACCACACCTACCGCATCAAACCGGAATTGCGCGACGCCGTTGTTTTTGCAAACCAGAATATTCTTGCAGACGCGCCGTTTTCCAAACTTGACCTGATTTCGTGCCGCAATCTGATGATCTATCTGACGCCCGATGCGCAGGAACGGGTCGTTCACATGTTCCACTTTGCGCTGAATGAAGGCGGAACACTGTTTCTTGGCATGTCCGAGACGACAGGCAGTCATGAGACCTTGTTTCAGCCTGTTTCGAAGAAATTCCGCATCTACAAACGTGTCGGCATTGCGCGTGGTCGTGCATTTGATTTTCCGATCGCCCAGCGCCCTGTTCCAGGTCTTGGCAGCGCCCACGCGCCATATCATTTCCGTGCCCCAGCAAACAAACTGGCCGCGCTAAGCCAACGCGTTCTGATTGAAAAATATGCCCCTGCGGCTGTTGTCATCAATCCGCAGTCCGAGGCGCTTTATTTTGAAGGTCCGACAGATCAATATCTGCGCGTGCCCTCGGGCGAAACAAGCCGTGATTTGCTTGCGATGGCGCGTCAGGGGCTGCGCGCGCGGCTCAGCAGCGTCATTCGCGCTGTGCGGCAGGGCGAAACAGAAGCCAAGGAAACAGCCGTCATTACACGCGGCGGCGAGAAAGTCGGCGTGACGATCCAGGCGCACCCTGTCACGCTGGACGACACCAAGCTGTTTCTGGTCACCTTCACAGACCAGCCCGCCGCGCCTGCCACCTTGGTCTTGAACGCCCAGGACGGGGATGCGACCCGACAGCTTGAACAGGAACTTGAAACAACCCGCGCCGACCTGCGCAACACCATCAGCGATTACGAGCTGTCGACCGAAGAACTGAAGGCCGTCAACGAAGAAGCCATGTCGATGAACGAAGAGTTCCAGTCGACAAACGAAGAGCTTGAGACCTCGAAGGAAGAGCTTCAGTCGCTGAATGAAGAGCTGACAACGCTCAACACACAACTTCAGCAAAAAATCGACGATGAACGCCGGATGTCGGACGACCTGAACAACCTGCTGTCCAGTTCGGGCATCGCCACGCTGTTTCTGGACGCAGAGTTCAAGATCATGCGCTTTACGCCCGCCACGCGCGAGCTGTTCAATCTGATCAACAAGGATATCGGGCGCCCGTTCAGCGACATCACCGGCAAGGTCAAAGACCCAACCCTGCTCAGAGATGCGGAAACCGTGCTGGAAACGCTGGTATCAGCCGAGTGCGAGGTCGAAAACGAAAACGGGCAGTGGTTTATCCGTCGCATTCTTCCCTACCGGACCCAAAGCGGCAAGATCGACGGCGTCGTCGTGACCTTTGCCGAAATCTCCGACCTCAAGAAGGTACAGGAAGAAACCAGCAAAGCCCGCACATTCGCTGAAAACATCGTCGATACAGTGCGTGAACCGCTGATTGTGCTGGACAGCAACTTTGACATCCTGTCGGTCAGCCGGCCTTTTCACAGGTTTTTCAACACGACCCAAAAGGGCCTTATCGGAAAGAACATTTTTTCAATCCAGAGCGGGCAGTGGGATGTCCCCAGACTGCGCGAGCTTCTGGAGGCCTTGCTGCCACGCGAAACGACCATAGAATCCTTTGGACTGACGTTGCAGTCAGGCCCCCTTGGCCCCCGCGACATGGTGCTGAATGCGCGCAAGATCGAAGACGGATCGACAGAGCAACAGCTGATCCTTTTGGCGCTGGAAGACGTGACAGAGCAAAAAAAGACCCTGCAGGCGGTTGCAGACCGCGAAGCTCGCCTCAGCGCAATTCTTGACGCCGCACCAGAGGCAATCCTGACCATTGACGAGGACGGCATCATTGGCACCTTCAGTCCCGGTGCCGAACAGATTTTGGGATATGCGGCAGATGAGGTGATCGGCCGGAATGTCAATTTGCTGATGCCCGAACCGGACCGCAGCAGGCATGACGGGTATCTCGAACACTATATGAAGACCGGCGAAAAAAGGATCATCGGCATCGGTCGCGAGATGGAAGCAGCGCATAAGGACGGCAGCATAGTGCCGGTGCGCCTGACGGTGTCGGAACTTGAACTGGACAATGCGCGCCACTTTTTGGGCATCCTGCACGATCTGACGGTCGACAAAAAGCGGCAGATCGAATTGCAGCGCGCCCAAAAAATGGAGGCCGTCGGTCAATTGACCGGAGGTCTGGCGCATGACTTCAACAATCTGCTGACGGTCGTGATCGGCAACCTCGAACTGCTGGAGATGCGCACAGATGATCCCAAGCTGCTGGAGTTGCTGAAAGAGGCGTTGGAGGCGTCAAACCTCGGGGCCGCCCTGACCAGTCAGTTGTTGTCTTTCTCCAAAAGTCAGGCGCTCGCGCCAGAGCATGTCGCCCTGAACGATCTGGTAAAGACCATGCTGCCGCTGCTTCAGCGCACCCTTGATGAACAGATTGACATCGAAACCCGACTGGCCAGCGATCTTGATGCCACGCTGGCCGACCCCGGACAGGTCGAAAGTGCCATTCTCAATTTGGCGATCAACGCGCGCGATGCGATGCCGGAGGGCGGAACACTGACCATCGAGACGCGGAATGTTGCATTGGATGCGGACTACACCGCCGCTCAGGTTGATCTTTCACCAGGTGACTATGTGTGTCTGTCTGTGACCGATACAGGCGTCGGGATGACACCCGACACCCAATCGCGGGCGTTTGAACCTTTTTTCACGACAAAGGGACCCAGAGCCGGATCAGGACTGGGTCTGAGCATGGTTTACGGATTTGCCAAGCAATCGGGCGGCCATGTCGCGATCTACAGCGAGGTCGGACAGGGCACGACAGTCAACCTGTTCTTGCCAACGGTCGCCGGCCCCCGCCCCGTCGGCAAAGAGGAAAAAACCGCCCAGTTTGCCGCAGCCGTCGGGGAAACGATCCTTGTTGTCGAAGATGATCCCAAAGTCCTACGCTTGACCGTCACCCGTCTGGAAGAGCTGGGCTATGACGTCATCGCCGCCAAGAGCGGGCCGGAAGCGATGAAAATCCTCAAGCAGCGCGAAGACATAGACTTGGTGCTGTCCGATATCGTCATGCCGGGCGGCATGACGGGCTTTGATGTCGCAGAGCAGGCCGTTGCCCTCAGACCGGATGTCAAAATCCTGTTGGCAACCGGCTATGCCAAGGGTGTCGAGCCCCGCGATTCCGCGGCTGGGCAGGCGGCGCACAGAATCTTGCGCAAACCTTACGGCATGAAGGAGTTGGCGCAGACCCTGCGTGAGTTGCTGGACGCAAACGCGACCTGACGACCTGACCAAAGGATCACGAACCGCCAATCCCATGCGCTGGCCCACGTAGGCGAGTGCAGATTATCAGCATTTCCCCATGCGACGCGCGATTGATTTTACTCAATCGCTTTGCAGTGACCTGTGTTCTGATTTCACATGCACGGTCCACGTACGGACCTTTTGCAGAAGAACGGACGCTGGTCGCTGGACCACGACTTGCCATTCTCTACGCGCCAACAAGGGAGATTCTGATGAATATTTTCAAGAAAGTATCGACTGTTTTTGCAACCGTAAGCGCGATCACTGCGGGCACAGCCCATGCTGATGGCACGGTCGAAGTCCTGCACTGGTGGACTTCGGGCGGCGAAGCGCGCGCCATGGCCGAGCTGAAAAATGCCTTTGAAGCCCAAGGCGGCACATGGACCGATTCACCGATTGCCGGTGGTGGTGGTGACGCGGCTATGACGGCCCTGCGGGCGCGCGTGATCGCGGGCAACTCCCCCACGGCTGTGCAGCTCAAAGGGCCGGGCATTCAGGAATGGGCGCGCGAGGGCGTTTTGAACAGCGTCGATGACGTCGCCAAAAGCGAGAACTGGGATGCCGTTCTGCCACCCGATCTGACAGAGATCATGAAGTCCAATGGCGAATATGTCGCCGCTCCGGTCAACATTCACCGTGTGGACTGGATGTGGGCCAACCCGCAGGCGCTTGAGACTGCCGGTGTCACGCAGATGCCGACAACATGGGATGAATTCAATGCAGCAGCCGACAAACTGATGGCTGCCGGTATCATACCTTTGGCCCATGGCGGCCAGCCTTGGCAGGACGCCACCGTGTTCGAGGACGTTGTTTTGGGTATTGGCGGCGCCGCGTTCTTTCGAAAGGCGCTGGTCGAACTGGATCAGGACGCGCTGCAAAGTGACACGATGGTCGCGGCGTTCGATCAGTTGCGCAAGATGCGCGGCTACGTCGATGACAACTTCGCTGGCCGCGACTGGAACCTTGCCACCGGCATGGTCATGCGTGCAGAAGCCGGTTTCCAGATCATGGGCGATTGGGCCAAGGGTGAATTTCTGGCTGCCGGAAAAGTACCGGGTGTCGATTTTCTATGCGCACCAACCCCCGGCAACGGATTTGTCCTGAATTCCGACAGCTTCACCTTCTTTGAGGTCGAAGGCGCCGAGAACCTTGCAGGCCAACAGGTGCTTGCCAGCCTGATTATGTCGCCGGACTTTCAGGAAACCTTCAACCTTGCCAAAGGCTCCATCCCTGCCCGCACAGACGTCGCACTTGATGCCTTTGACGAATGTGCCTTGCGCTCACATGCCGATCTGCTTGCCGCAATCGCCAATGACGCGCTGGTGCCTTCAATGGCGCACGAGATGGCGATCCCGCGGTCGATCCGTGGGGAATTCCTTGATATTGTGACCAACTTCTTCAACTCAGACATGAGTTCCTCGCAAGCCGCGCAATCACTTGCCGCCGCCGCCGCGCGGGCACAATAGAAAGCTGGCGTCGGGGGTCCGCCTCCGGCGCAATTTCAGATGGAATCCCGCATCCAAGACACCGTTCCCTTCAGCCAGAAACTGGAAAGCTGGCTGCCACGGATCGTTGTTTCCCCCCTCTTTGCGCTGAGCCTGTTCTTTGTCTACGGGTTCATCGCATGGACGCTATACATCTCGTTCACCAAGTCGGGGGTGATGCCCAACTACACGTTCGAAGGTCTGTCGCAATACGAACGGCTCTGGGCCACACCAAGGTGGTATGTCGCCCTGCGCAACATGTTCGTCTTTTCCGCCCTGTTCATCGCAATCAGTCTGTGCGTCGGGGTCTTCCTCGCCATTCTTCTGGATCAGCGCGTGCGCATCGAAGGGGTAATCCGCACAGTCTATCTTTATCCCATGGCGCTTTCGTTCATTGTGACCGGAACGGTCTGGAAATGGATACTGAACCCCGGTCTGGGCATTCAGCACTTTGTGCGCAAAGCAGGGTTCGAGGATTTCACCTTCGACTGGCTCGTCAATTCCGATTACGCGATCTACACCATTGTCATCGCGGCTGTCTGGCAATCGTCGGGCTACGCGATGGCGCTGTTTCTGGCGGGCCTGCGGTCGGTTGATGATGAAATCCTCAAGGCCGCGGCCATCGACGGGGCCAGCGCATTCCGCACCTATTCCAGTGTCGTGCTGCCGATCATGCGCCCCGTTTTTCTGTCAACGGTGATCATCCTTGCGCATCTGGCCATCAAAAGCTTTGACCTTGTCATCGCCCTGACGGGTGGCGGGCCGGGCTATGCCACCGATATGCCCGCCACTTTCATGTATGCATTCGCATTTCAGCGCAGCGAACTGGGTGTGGCGGCAGCAAGTGCCGTGATGATGCTGACGACGGTCGTCGCGATCGTGGTCCCCTATCTTTATTCGGAATTGCGGGGGACAAAAAGATGAGCCGCAAGGACCTTGGCGGAATTGTCCAGCAAAAAGGGCCGCGCCAAGTCGTGATGCGCGCGCTGTTGTTTGTGACCCTTGGCGTGTTCTGCCTGTATTACCTTGCCCCGCTGATCGTCATGATCGCCACATCCCTGAAGTCGCTTGACGAAATCCGCACAGGATCACTCCTCAGTTTGCCGCAGGACGTCACTTTCGACGCGTGGGGCAAGGCATGGAGTGCGGCCTGTGTTGGCGTGCGCTGCGACGGGCTGCAGCCCTTTTTCTGGAACTCCGTCGCGATGGTGGTGCCGGCGGTGGCGATTTCGACAATGCTGGGTGCGCTGAACGGTTACGCGCTGACGAAATGGCGGTTTCGCGGTGCGGATGTCATCTTTGCACTGATCCTGTTTGGGGCGTTCATCCCGTTTCAGGTGATCTTGCTGCCCATGGCACGTACACTTGGCGTGTTGGGGCTTGCGGGCACAAACCCGGGGTTGGTCCTTGTGCATGTGATCTATGGGCTGGCATTTACCACGCTGTTTTTCCGCAACTTTTTCATTGGTGTGTCAGACGGGATCGTACAGGCCGCGCAAATCGACGGGGCGGGCTTTTTCGGGATTTTCTTTCGGATCGTTCTGCCCATGTCCTTGCCCGCGATTGTCGTGACGGTCATCTGGCAATTCACGCAAATCTGGAACGATTTCCTGTTCGGCATTGCCTTTACCGTCGGTGACAGCAACCCCGTGACGGTCGCCCTGAACAACGTGGTGAACACGTCGACAGGCGTGAAGGAATACAACGTCGATATGGCGGCCGCGATCATCGCGGCTTTGCCGACGCTGGCGGTCTATGTGATCGCAGGGGCGTATTTTGTCCGTGGCCTGTCTGCGGGCGCGGTAAAGGGGTAACGCGATGTCTGATATCCGTCTGGAAAAGGTCAGAAAGAACTTTGGCGCAACCGAGGTCATCAAGGGCATTGATCTGGCCATAAACCCCGGAGAGTTCGTCGTGCTGGTCGGACCGTCCGGCTGTGGCAAGTCAACGCTGCTGAACCTGATTGCGGGGCTTGAGACGATCACGGCAGGCAACATCTATATCGGCGACAAGCGGATCAATGACACCCCGCCCCGCGACCGTGATATCGCGATGGTTTTCCAGTCCTACGCCCTTTATCCGACCAAAACGGTGCGCAACAACATCACCTTCGGCATGGTATCGCGCAATATCCCCAAGGCCGAACAGGACGCCGCCGTCGCGGAAATCAGCACGATGCTGCAAATCGAACGCCTTTTGTCGCGCAAACCCGGTCAACTGTCAGGGGGCCAGCGCCAAAGGGTCGCGATGGGACGCGCGTTGGTGCGCAAACCGGATGTCTTTTTGTTTGATGAGCCGCTTTCGAACCTTGATGCCAAGCTGCGCATCGAGATGCGCACCGAGATCAAGAAATTGCACCAGCGGCTTGGCAAAACCATTGTCTATGTCACCCACGACCAGATCGAAGCGATGACCCTCGCTTCAAGGATCGCCGTGATGGACAACGGCCATATACGGCAGTTCGCCGATCCCGCCACGATCTATGAGGACCCCGTCGATTTGTTCGTCGCCGGTTTCATGGGCTCGCCACCGATGAACATGGTACCCGGAAAGATTACTACGAATGGCGGCCAATATTTCGTCTCGACCGGCGATCAGGACGAAGAACCGCTGGATTTCCCCCTGCCCCCTGCACTTATTGAGCGGGTGCGTGCAAAAGAAGGCCATGACGTTATTCTGGGGCTGCGACCCGAGGCGATTTTTGCGGCGGGCACTGAATTACCTGGTCCGCAACGCTTTGTTTTCGCACGGCCCGTCAGTCTGGTTGAGCCAACAGGCCCCGATACGATGATCCTGTTTCATCATGCCGGTCTGGACATTGTCGCGCGTGTCAGGCCCGAAGACGCGCGACCCGAAGGCACGCTTTTCAGTTTTGAGGCTGATATGGAAAAAGCAAAGCTTTTTGACGCGAAGACCACCCTGCGCATTTGAGTATCCGCAAAAGCGGTGTCTGGTCGTGACAGCAGGTAACGCGTCCGTTGCTTGCAAACCCGCACTGACCGAATATAGGGTCGCGGCATGGTTTTGATCCGCCTCCTTTTGATCGTCATGCTGACGTTCTCTGCATCGCTCTCTGCGGCGATGGAGGCCGGTCATCCGGCTGATGTCGATCAGGATCACCCTGTCGTTATGTCGATGGATGACGATCAGCCTGCCTGTTGTGAGGACAGCACCGAACGCGGGCAAAACTGTCATCTGCTGCCCGCACTGCTGCCTGATGCAGACGGGCACGACACCGGACCGGCCATTGGCAAAGATGCTATCATAGCAAGCGGTCTTTTCCTCACCGGCTTTGAACCTTCCGGCCCTCTCGATCCACCGCGCGTGATGTGATCTTTCCTGCGTTTTCCCGAACGCGGATCACGACCCAAATCACGACAAACGCGGGCGCGGCCCGTGTACTTACCTATCGAGAGGACATCTCATGAAACTCATCAAGACACTTCTTAGCTTTGTTCCGGCGGCGGCACTGACCCTTGGGCTTGTGTCCTTTGGTATGACCGGCATGGCACATGCTGAAAGCCATTTGGACATGGCAGGGCACGACACGATGCATGTCACCAAAAGCCCCACCTGTGGCTGCTGCGGCGCGTGGGTCGCGCTGGCCCGCAAGGAAGGCTATGACGTCGCGGTGACCGACACCGATGACGTGACCCTTGCAAAGATGGACGCAGGCGTGCCCGAGCAAATGTGGGCCTGCCACACCGCAATGATCGGCGGTTATGTGGTCGAAGGGCATGTGCCGTTTGCCGCGCTGACAAAGCTGCTTGAAGAACGGCCCGCCATCACGGGGATCGCCGTTCCGGGAATGCCGGCCGGTTCGCCCGGAATGGGGGACGATCCCACGGCCCGCTACGATGTGATCGCCTTTGGCGGGGCAGCAGGCGCAGGCGCGGTCTTCTATCAGGCCGGTTTGTGAAACCGGTCCCTTTGATCGCGGCAGTAGGGGTGGCCCTGTTGGGGGCCGCTTTCTATGCTTTCGGCCCGTCTTCTGCGGATGCCGGTGGTATCGTGTTGCGTCATGACGACCGTGACACCGTGGCCAGCGGCGCGGTCATCTATCAGGAAAACTGTGCGTCCTGCCACGGGGCCGATCTGGAAGGTCAGCGCAACTGGCGCGTGGCAGGGGCAGACGGGCGGCTTCCGGCACCGCCCCACGATTCCAGCGGCCACACATGGCACCATAGCGGTGACGTCCTTTTCCGCCTCACGAAATACGGAACAGGCGCGCTGATCGGCGACCCCGACTATGCCACGAACATGCCCGTCTTCGAGGGCGTGCTGACCGATGATGAGATCGTCGCCGTCCTGAGCTATATCAAATCGACGTGGCCGGAAGACATCCGCGCCCGTCACGACGAAATGGAAGTCAGTCGGTAAAAATTCACTTCAGCGACGGGCGCGCACGCGCAGGATCAGCGCCTGTGGTCTAGGCCGCGATTGGTGGTTGCCCCTGCGCAACGAAAGCATCCAGAACATCTTTGTATTCAGGGTCTTGCGCTGCAATGTGCAAGACAGCCTGCAACATGCCCGCCTTGTTACCGCAGTCGAAACGCGTTCCCGAAAACCGCAGCCCCGAAAGCCCGACCGTATCTGCCCCTGCGTTGATCGCATCGGTCAACTGGATCTCGTTGCCCGCGCCCGGCGCCTGTGTGGCCAAAGTTTCAAAGATGCCCGCATCAAGCACATAGCGTCCGACAACCGCGTCTTGTGATGGCGCGTCGGCGGGTTTGGGTTTTTCGATCATGCCATTGGCGCGCAGCACGCTGCCATTGCGTTCGGTGACCGATAGAATGCCGTATTTGTCTGTTTCATCCAGCGCCACCGGCATTGTCGCAACCAGATGCCCGCAATCAGAGGAATGATAGGCTTCGATCAGCTCTCCGATGCAGCCGCGACCAAGGATCAGATCGTCTGGCAGGATCACCGCCACCGCGCCCGGCAGGACGTGGTCCTTGGCGCATAGCACGGCATGGCCCAACCCCAGCGGCTCGTGCTGCATTGTAAAGACCACATCATCCTCAGGCGCGTGAAGCGCGGCCTCTTTCAGATCCGAGGCAAGTTCCATCTTGCCACGCTCCTTCAGGGTATTGCGCAGGCGCACGTCGTCCATGACATGCCGTTCAATCGCGGCTTTGGAGGGATGGCTGACAAAGACCATCCGTTCAATTCCTGCGTCGCGGGCCTCGTCGATCGCATATTGGATCAACGGGGTGTCCAGCACAGGCAGCAATTCCTTGGGCGTGGCCTTGGTCGCGGGCAGAAAGCGCGTGCCAAGTCCGGCAACAGGGAAGATTGCAGTGCGAACAGGGGTCTGTGTCATTGGGTCGTTCTCCTATTTATGGCCGTTGCTACACACATGCTGCATTTGCGAATAAAGTCAAAAAACGACACCCATAATGTCGCTTTTGAATTATCACGATGCACAAAATTTCAGCGCTTTGCCGCAAGGCGATGCATTTTACCGCAGCAAATAAGGAATTTTGGTGGGCAGCGCCCGTCGGTACCGCGCTTCGCTGTCGCAGCATTGACTTTGCGCCCTCCGGCTACAGTTTAGGATCATGAACAAAACGTAAGCTTGCCTTTTCCGCCTTACCACCGCGCCGCAGTTGGGCGTGCGTCCTGTTCCCTTTCCCAGAGGTTATCCGATGAAATACACACCCGTCTCATGCGCCCCAGCCTCACATCAAGCCCGCCCCTACCCCCGTGTCGCCGTAATCGGCGCAGGGTCATGGGGTACGGCACTTGCTGTGACTTTGGCGCAGGCGGGTTGCAAGACGATGGTTTACGGTCGTGATCCGGCGGTGATTGACGAAATCAACACCAAAGGGACCACGCAAAAGTTCCTGCCCGATGTGAAGCTGCCCAAGGGTCTGGTCGGGGTCAAAAGCATGCCCTTCGCCCTTGAGCGGGCCGATGCGGTGTTGATCGTCGTCCCGTCACGCAGTGTGCGCAGTGTTGCACGTCAGGTGGCGGCTCATGTTCCCAAAGGCACACCGATTGCGGTTTGCGCCAAGGGAATTGAACCCGAGACAGGCCTGCTGATGACCCAGGTTGCCGAGGAAGAACTGGGCGAGCATCCCGTTGGATGTGTGTCGGGCCCAACCTTCGCCGTTGAAACCGCGCTTGGGCATCCCACTGCTGCCACCGTCGCCTTTCCCTTCACTTACGCCGAACGGCTGCGCCCGCACGAAAGCCCTGCTGCGCGGCTTGCGGTCTCGCTTTCGACCGAAAGCTTCCGTGCCTATGTGTCGGACGATCTTGTGGGCGTGGAAATCGGTGGCGCGGTCAAGAACATCATCGCAATCGCCTGTGGTCTGATGACCGGTGCAGGCTTTGCCGAAAACACCCGCGCGGCGCTGATCACGCGCGGTCTGGACGAAATGAAAGCGCTGGCCGAGGCATTGGGCGGACGTCGTGAAACCGTGACGGGCCTGTCGGGCATCGGTGATCTGGCCTTGACCTGCTCCAGCCCCACATCGCGCAACATGGCCTTGGGACAGCAATTGGGCCAAGGCATCGCCCGCGCCGATTGCTTTGACGGCAAACCGATCGTCGTAGAAGGCGAAATGAACGCCGAATCGGTCACCGATCTGGCGCGCAGCCTGAACATCATAATGCCCATTTGTGAAACCGTCAGGTCCATCCTGCATGAAAAGGCCGATCTGGGCACGGCTTTTGCCAGCCTCTGGGCCCGCCCGATCGAGGCAGAACCACGCACGATGGACCTGTCATTCGACCACCCCGCAACCGACCAGGATATTGCAACTCTTGCAGAAAGGATCTCATGACCCGCCACGAAACCTTCGCCGCACCTGACATCTCCGAAAAGACATTTGTTCTTGCCACCGATCTGGATGGCACGTTTCTGGGAGGCTCTGCCGACCAGCGCCAAGGGCTATATGACTGGATCGAAAGAAACCGGCGGGCCGTGGGCCTGATTTTTGTCACCGGTCGTGATCCGGGTTTTGTTCATGATCTTGTGCGCAACAAGGGCGTGCCGCAGCCGGACTATGTCATCGGCGATGTCGGAACGACAATTGCGACTATGGACGACAAACAGCATGTGACGCCGATCCCGTCACTGGAACAGCATATTGCCGACGGCTGGATGGATATCGGTTCGCGCGCGCAGTTTGTGCTGAACGGCATGCCGGGGCTAAAGCTGCAGTCGACGCTGTTCCGCTACAGGCTGAGCTATGACATGGACCCTGCCCGCTTTGACCATGCGGCGGTCGAGAAGATCGAAGCGATGGGTCTTGATGCCATCATTTCGGACAACAAGTTCTTTGATGTGCTTCCCAAAGGCGTCAGCAAAGGGCCTTCATTGCTGCGCCTGCTGGATCACCTTGGCATCGCGAAAGAACGTGTGCTGGCGGCTGGCGATACGATGAACGATCTGTCCATGCTGCAAACAGGGCTGCCCGCCGTTGCGGTTGGCGGGTCGGAATCCGCCCTGATCGATGCGGTGACAGGTCTCGAAACGGTCTATGCCGCCGAGGGCAAAGGCGCCGCCGGCATCGCCGAGGCGATCCTGCACCACAAGCTGTTCCAGAAATCATAAGGGAGAACGACATGTCGTCAGAAATGGTCATCGTCTATCACCGCCAGCCCTATGAAGAGGTCGAAGAAAACGGCCAGCTTGTGCTGCGCGAAAACAAAAGCCCCAACGGCATCGTGCCGACACTGAAAAGCTTTTTCGGCAAGGTCGATCATGGCGCATGGATCGCATGGAAACTGGCC
>JBFEQR010000007.1:0-16879 GCA_041549425.1 Yoonia sp.
GGCCGCAGGATCGGCAAAGCAGGTCAGGTATTCGTCTAGCGCTTGCTGCACAAAAGGCGTCAGCCCTGCCGCACCTGCCCCGCATTTGCTAAGCCAGAAAAACGCCGGATCAGCACCGATGAGCGTTTCGGGAAACGGCTGCGGTAAGGTCAGCCAATACCAATGCCAATAGGTGTGGGCAAAACCGCTGCCCGCGTCGCGGTACATTTCGCGGGTGGGCGCGATATCAAGCGTCGATAGCGCGATTACGCGCTCTGGGTGGTCCGCGGCAAGGCGATGGGCCACACGTGCCCCGCGATCATGCGCGCCAATCAGGAACCTTGCATGCCCCAGATGGTCCATCAGTGCCAGCACATCCCCTGCCATCGCCCGCTTTGCATAAGGGCTGTGCGCGGCATCGGTCGGCGGTTTCAGTGACCGGCCATAGCCGCGCAAATCCGGGCAGATGACCTGATAATATTGCGCAAGCTCTGGCGCCATCGCATGCCACATGGCCGAGGTTTGCGGATAGCCGTGCAGCAGGACCAGCGGCGGACCGTCGCCCTTGATGCGATAAAAGACAGGTCCGTCCGGACCGTCGAACATACGGTTTTCAAAGCCGTCAAAAAAGCTTTCAGCGCGGGGGGCCGCCTTAACACTTGGATGCATTATCGAAAAGCAGCCTGCCACGAGCCATGCAGCTGTCCCAGATCCGCGGAAGGAAAGACAAGCAAGGCCACCGCGTCACCCGCAAAAGCAAGCGCCACAGACCCGCCATCGTCCAACGCACCGTCCAGACACACAAGACGCGCCCCGTCCTGTTGTCCGCCCAGCTTGGCCTCGGCATCAAGATAGGCTTGCACCTGTGTCTGCCAAATCACCTCAAGCGCGGCGATATCGCCTTTGCTTGCCACAACATCGCCTTTGTCGACATGGAGCATTGCCGTGATCGTGTCTTCATTTGCGCGCAGAAACCGTTCAAGCGGTGGCAGCGGCGCCTCATCCAGATCAATCTGCCAAAGTGTGGCCAGATCAACAGCAGGGACACCACGTTCGCCACCGCTGCCGAAACGCTCTGCCGGCATGCTGCGCACGTGCAGGGGATCGGCTGTTTCAAAAAGCTCTGACAGCAGTGCAAAGCTGGCGTCCAGCGAAGCAGGGTCTTCGCGCGAAATGGTTTCACCCAAGAGTGTTTTCGCGGTTTCATGCATGGGCGTGATGTCAGATAGGCCGCGCATACGGCGACCGGAGGCCACGATGCTGACACAGGTGTCACCGGCGGTGAAGACCAGTTTGCGGTCCAGTACGGTTTCATCAATCGCGCGCAGCATGGCGGTCAGTGGCGCAGGCGAACCCGCTTGCGATATTACCCGCGCGCCGGTGTCGAATACCTCGTCCGTGGCCCCAAGGGCCGCCAGTTTTCGCGCCAAAGCATTCAAATCGCTCATGAACTTGGGTCCCTGCTTTGTCGGTTCAGTTGTTGCTATTGCTGATGCGGTGAAGGCATTCAGTCGCGTCTGCGATAAACTTGTCAACGTCCACGTCCGGTGCGCAGACACAACACAAAACATCATCGGGTTCATCGGTGGCGCGCAAGAACAGGCGCAGTGATGTCGTGTCGGCCAAGAGTGCCCTGAGACCGGGCACTGTGCCCAACGCTGTCTTGCCTGTCCGCCCCAACACCAATGCCGCTTGCGCACAAAGCCGGTCCAGTGCTTCGCGGGGCAGGTTGGTCTGTGTGTCTGTGATCAGGATCATCTGAGTCGAAAGATCACCAAAGGCCACCGTCTGGCAGCCTTCATTTGCAGTGCGCAATGCGTCCAACTCATCAACCACCATAGCCAATTACCCTCTTACTCTCACACTGGCCACGATGTGCAACTTTGCATGCATGCGGCAACACTCCGGTACTATTGCGACGTGGGTCCTTCGGGCCGCTCGCGGACCCTTTCACTGTTGCTTGTGGGGCGTGCGACGCGGCGCGGCATTACCGGTGTCACCACAGGTTCCGGGATCGCGGCCCTAGAGCCGATATTGTAAAGTGACGTTTCCGTGCGCGCCGTAAGCTCACTCAAACGTTCGATCAGGTCGATAAGATGCTCTGTAAAGGGACCGGCCCCGCTTGCGTCCCACAGATCATAATCCTCACCGGCCTGAATGGCCTGCAAGAGCGACACAGGGAAAGTGCCGCCAAACTGCCCCTTCGTTTCGCGCGATATGCGCTTGAGGACACGGCCCCGATCACGATCGGTGGTGAGTTTATCAAAGCGCGTAATCAGCAAGATCGAGTTCTCGCGCACAAGTTCCGGCATGTTCTCCCACACGGCGGCCTCGGACTGGCGCCAGGCTTGGGTGGCGTGGGTGCACCAGATCACGGCATCGACTTCCGGCAACATACGTTCCCAGACTTCCGACGACATATTTGGGTCGGAAATACCGGGGAAATCGATCAGATCGCAGACTTCCAGAATGTCGGCATCAATGCGCAGCTGGATAAAGCGCGTTTCCTCGACGGGAACGGATTCAAGGGCGTCGATCGAAATCGGCTCTACCGAGCCGTCAACGTCGACGCGGCAAGGTGCATCGGTGCCATGGGTGATCCAGACGGGGGAAAGCCGCGTCGCCGTCACTTTTTCCGGCAGCGGGCGGACGCCCATCAGAAGATTGGACAGGGTGCTTTTACCGGCGCTGAATTCGCCCATCAAGGCGATACGTGGTTTACGCGGCTTGTCTTGATTGCTCATCAGGCTTTCCCAATCGCAATGGCGTCATCGCGGAGTTCTTCGATAATATACTCAAACAGTTCTTCGCGTTCATTCTGGGCCTGAATGCCAAAGACGTTTTCAAGGTCTTCGATTCCCAGCTCTGATTTACTGCTGATATCACTGAGCAAACCGCGCTGTTCGGCCAGAAAATCACGCAAGTCACGCTCTGCGCTATCGCGGATCGCCGTCGCTTGACGTTGTTTGAGTTCTTCAATGATTGGCGTCGTTTCGGCTTCGATCAGGTCATAGAAACCGCTGGCAAAAGCCCGATACCCCTTGCGGCGTTTCCACCAGCCCTTCCACCACGAGGTCTGCAAATCAAGGGCAATCGTTTGCCCCAAAGATACTGGCGCTGGCACATCGGGCGCCGCAGGCGGGGTGATCGAAAAGTTTTCGACCGCAACGCCAAAGGCTTCGCGACAGATGTCTGCCAGATCCTTGGCGGCAGAGGCATAGACCTCTTCACAGGTGGTCGCCACATTGCGGCGCATCACCTGATAACTGGTGCGCAACAACATGCGCAGGCCGTCAGGGCTGTACTGCCAGACTTCCTCTTCACCCTTTTGCTCGAGGTGCTGCAGCAGAGATTCAAGCGCACGGTCAAGGAAGCGCTTGTGCGACTGGTCAACACGCGATCCAAACTGTTCAAAGACAGCATCCATGCGTTGGTTCAGCAAAGCCAGAATGTCATTTTCAAGCAGGGTCAGACGCTTGGACAGCTCTTCGGGCATCATGACCGACACGGTGTCACCATCCAGACGCATCGACACCATCGTGTTCGACGCGCGGACACCGTTGACAAGGTTCAGGGCTTTTTTGCGGGACGCCGCCAGTATTTCGGCACCGGACCCGTATGCGATCCGCTCCGACAAGGCGTCATACAGTGCGGGCATACCGGAAAGCTGCCAGACCAGTTCATGGGTATCCATGCCGGCGATATCGGCGCTTAGCGCGGCTTCGGCCCAGTTATAGAGGGCGTCCGCGCTGTCCGACACGATGTCGTCCAGTTCGTTTTTCAGGGCAATATTGGCCCAGTAGGCGCTCCCGAAAATAACCTCGGGGTTTTCGGGGCCGTTATTGTCGGCCAGTGTCTGCAGGATACTGTCACGAATTTCAGGCACCTGGTCAGCCGGATTTGACAGCTCGTCGATGCGATTGACAAAGATGACGATCTCACGCGCTTTCACGTTCGAAATCAGACGGATCAGACCCATGTCCATAGAGCTGAGGGCCTGATGTGCCGACAGGACAACGACGCAGATGCGGCTGTCGCGCAGGGCGTTGATCGTGATCTGCTCACGCATCATGAAGGTGTCGTTCACGCCGGGTGTGTCGCGGATGCACAGTGGAATTGGCAAGGATGAGGTGTTTAGAAACAGATCGGCCGATTTGGTAATATCGGCAAAGCGCCCCTGCTGATCTTCCTCTTCCATATCGTCGAAATCGTCGCCCATACAGACATAACGCTCGATCAGATCATCGTTCAGCTCGGCATAATTATGCTTTTGACCCAAAAGCAGCTCGAATTTGCGGCCCAAACGCTGCTTTGTCTTGTCGCGCATTTCGATAATCTGGCTGCGCACTTTTTCAAGCTCTTCGTCGGCACCCGCCCGCGCGGCGAGTTCGCCGATTCGGCCACCGTTTTCAATGAGGTGATCCCATTCGTCCTGACTAAAGAACTGGAAAGTGGCGGTCGGCGCATCGGATGCGATCGGCGTGTTCAGATGCAAAGACGTCACAACAGACGTCCAGGGGTTCACATCCGCCGGCAAAAGATCAGGGCGACCCACCATTGCATTCACAAGCGAGGTCTTGCCCGACTTGATCTGTCCGATCATTGTGATGCTAGGTTCGAAATTTCGTAACTGTTTGACAAGTTTTGCTGATTTCTTTTCAGCATCCGGCCCGCCCAGTTTGACGACATCAGCCAGTGTTGCTTCCAGATCGACGATTTCGTCCTGAAACGCGTCCAGCTTTTCCAGCCCAAGACGCATGAAGTCCGGCTGCACGGATGGGGCGGCGAGATTGCCCTCGTCTGTCAGCTCTTCCATCATCATTTTGGCCCGTCCTCGATATTCTTAATCTTACTTCAGTTACTTATTACAACATTGCGATTTCGCAATGCTTACCGCAGGGATAGTGTCGCATATCCTGCAAGGACTGCTAGCAAAACATCCCAGACGACCGTTACATGGCGCAGATCAGGCTGCGAGGTCCGCTTGCAGTTCTCTTTTTAATTGCAGCATGAGGCTTACAGCCTCCAACGCTGCACTGTCACGTTTTTCCAATTCCATCAACTGCACAAGGTCCGCAGCATCATATGCCGTGTCGCGCGCGCGCAAAAGCGCCGCGTCATCCGCATCACCGTTGTCATTGAGATAGTCGCAAAGCCATTGGATGTCGTCCACACATTGCGCTATGACGGCACTCGGCGCTGTCTCGCCTAGTTCGCGCAGCTGTACTTCCAGTTTTTCGCCACTTTTTTGCAGATGGTCGATGACATGTTGATACGCTTCGCGCGTCGCGGGGTGAAGCGCAGTTTGCGCCGTCTCTTCCGCCGCGCGCTTTGCTGCAAGTGTGCGCAGCTTTTCGATGCCGCTTGTGACTTCTTGTGTCTCGGATGCGGCGGGCTGTTCCGGTGCCTTCGCGACCTCTTGGGCCGGCTCCTCTTGTGCGGCAGGCATGGCAGCCAGCGTTTCGGCGTTTTGCAGCAACAGCACTTCGGCCATGTCGATCAACGACCGCTTGCCTGTTGCAACCTGCTTGAGCACAGCCGAAATCAGGGCAGAGCCGCCGCTATCGCGCATCTTGTCCTTGTCGACGGTGCCGTCAGACTGCCTTGCGGCCAAAGCTCTGGGTACCGCTATCGGCAGGATTTTATTGAACTCACCCAAGGCGGCCGTGCGCACAGCCCCTTTGATCCCGTCAAACCGCCCGTCTTCTTGCAGCACGTCCATGTGCGTGATCAGCAAAAGAGAAAAGTCTTTAATATTATCGGGCATTTGACGCCAAATGCGCTGTTCGACCTCGGTGAATTCCTGCGTGCACCACAACACAATCTCGGCACGTTTGGCGGCCCATTGGCTGGCGCGATGCAGGGCATTGGGGTCTTCGGGTGCAACGACCTCAAGCAAGGAAATCTTGCCCAGGGCAGGCAAGGGCAGCGCCATTTCCACAAAGACCGGCTCAAGCGCGGCAATCGCTGCTGGATCACTTGTCGCAAGCGTTTGCTTGGAACCATCTGGCAAGGTGCAGGTGGCTTGGGTGGTTTCCCCATGAACAAGTTGCAATGTCGGCAAACGCACGCCATCGCCCACAATATTCTGGCCCACAAGAAGGTTCAGCAAGGACGACTTGCCGGAACCGGGCAGGCCGATAAGCGCCACGCGAACGGGGCGTTCAAGGCGTGAAAGCAAAGTTTCAGCCTGACTTTGGACCTGTTCGGAAAACAGCCCGCTCGCCACAGCCCGCGCGAGATCACTCTGGACACGCGCGGCGAGTGTTTGATTCGACATTACTTACCTCCGGCGGCTATCTTAGCCGGCGGCTCAGCCGCTTCAACCTCCTGTGGCTGTTCCTTGCGGGGTTTCACGACGACTTGCCGGACGGGGCGCACTTCTTTGACCTCATGCGGACCGTCGGGCGATTTTTTCTTGGCGGTGTTCTGCTTGGGCGCAGGCGTCTGGGCCCTTGCTGCGACGTCAGCGGGTTTTGGTGGTGTGGCCTTTTCAGCCTCATCCAGATCGACAACACGGGTGACGGTCGAGGATTGCGCATCGACCAGACCAACAGGCTTGGCGCGGATGGCGCGGATAACCGGCTTGTTGTGGTTCAGTTTGATAACCGAGAACGTGCAGTTGTCCTGATCTGGGTCCGCCAGATCTTCGATCGCTTCAAGAAGATAGCCCGCAATTTCGGCAGCTTTCTTGCGGCGATAACGGTGCAGGATCTTCTGGATTTTGGCATCTTCGAGATACTGCAAGCCGTCGCTGGACACGACGACGATATCGCCGACCTGCAATTCGAACGGTGTCTTGGGACAGTCCGATTTTGCAACGCGGTCGCCCAGAATGACCGAAGTCAGGCAGTTGCGATCAGGGTGGTTCTTGCCGGCTTCTTCATCAAGCAGGCCGGATTTCACCATAAAGTCGATCTGAGGTGCCATTGAATGGTCCTCGTTCAACTGTTGCATTTTGCCGCCACGGAAATGGTAAAGCGGGCTGTCCCCTATCGACATCCAGTACATGCGATTTTCGATCAAGACGACCGACACAAGGGTCGCACCCATGCCACGTGTCTCTGGATGCGCTGTCACATGTTCGCGCACCACGGAATTGGCATTGACCGCCGACGACGTCAGATAATTCGGGATATCAGCCTCGAAATCCGCAAAATTCGCGCTCTCGAACTTCAGTTCGCTAAAGACCTCGGTGACGACGATCTTGCTTGCGACGTCACCGGCAGCATGGCCACCCATACCGTCAGCGAGCACAACCACGCCGCTGTCAGATCCGAACGGAAAGTCCGTAACGATCGCGTCTTCTTGGTAATCCCGTCCGCCCTGACAAATCGCCGAAGCGACATCAAAACGTGGTTCAGGCGATCGCCACATCTTCGTCCTCCTCGGTCCCGCCATCGGACCAGTTGAAAGATTTGTCGCACAGCGCAACAAAGCGTAGCACGGTTTCACCTATCCGGATTGTGTCACCGGTCTTGATGCTTTCGTTGCTGATGACAGGCTTGTCATTCAGTCGCACAATGTTCGATTTGCCGCCGTGACCCAAAAGAAATTCTTTGTTGTCGGGGTCATAGACGATAGCTGCGTGGTTCGACCGCGAGATCGAGTTGTCACCAAAGTCGAGCTGCACCGCCTGATCCTCACCACGCCCGATCTGGGACATGCCGGTTTGCAGGGTAAAACATTCGCCACGCCCGGGGCCATCGATGACAATAATCCAGCCGACAGGGAACTTGACGCTTTTTGTGGGCGCTGCGGCGGGCTGGTCATTGAACAGGTCAACAACATCACCATCGGATTTCTCGAAACCGATCAGGCGCGTTTTGGTCCGGCGCGACCGCGCAGGAGAGCGTGCAGGCGTCGGTGCCGGTGCAACCTCAGGTGTTTGTGCCGGTGCGGCAGGCAGTTCCGAAGACGGTGCAGGCAATTCGGTTGAGGGGCCATCGTCCTCGAGATCCCAGATGTTCACAGCGGCCTTTGCCGCAGGCTCTGGCGTGGGGTCGGCCAGGATAATACGCGTTTTTGGCGCGCTGTTTGTTGGTTCGAGGTCTTTTTCAGAGGGCAATGCGGACAATGCGTTAGCCTCGTCGACCATAGAGCCGATTGTGTCCCGGTAAGACTGCTCAAGTTGCTCGACCGGCTTTGAGCGATCGATGTCCTTGCCGTGGCGCTTCTTTCCCAAAAGATCACGAATGAATTTCATCTTGCTAACCTTTCCATTAAAGCTTCACCAGATCCGCCAAAACACGCAGCGGAACTGTGAAAGTTACTCTGCTGCGCCTGGATAGGCGAGCGAGGCAACCCAGAGACCGCCATCGCGTTGTACAGCAAACATAAACTGTTCGGTGCCATTTTCGAGTTCACGGTTAAAGATATCGAAAAGCGTGTTGCGCCCGTCGATGCTTTCGGATGTCGGAATGTAGGACGTGATCACGTCGCCGACTTCCAGGCCACCGCCTTGGCCTTCCGGAATTTCCTTGACGATTGTACGCCAGTTGGATCCGGCAAAGACTGTTTGAAAACGTGGACCGTCAAGCAATTGCACGTCTTGTACAACTGGCAGGACCCACGGTTGTGTTGTTGTTTCACCTGTCGCGGGATCACGGACGCCGAACAGGGCCGGCAATGTGGGCGACAATGAAGTAGTGTCGGTGAACGCGCGCAGAATTGCCGGGATATCGCCGATTGCGTCGATTCCGACCCCGTTCACAGAGGTGACCTCCAACCCGGGCTGGACCCATGATGGCGCAACAGCGCCAGCGGTTTCGATCTTGTTTGAAAACTCGTTTTCGGCCTCGAAGGGCAGGACGACTGACCATTCGCCGGTCACAGTATTGGTTTGCGGCGCAGCAACTTCCGGTATCACGATTTCATTGCCGGGGGTTACGGCAAGAATATCGAGAACAGGGCCATCGCCCACGGTGGATACGACCACAGGCGCGTTCGGCAGCGCAATTTGCATTGTATCCGCGCTGGGCGCTGAGACCGTTGGTGCTGCGCTCAACTGTTCTGTCACAGCCTCGTCGGAGGCGACGTTCGGCGTGGCAACTGGCTCTGGCAGAGGGGCCGGAGTTGGGACGACCGCCAGTTCAACGATCTCGGGACGCGCGGTCGGGCGCAATTCCGGTGTGGCCGTATCAGCGGGGGGACCCGCAACAGCAGCGCTTGTATCAGAAGGCTCTTGCGCGGCGGGTCCTGTAGGTTCTGTCGTAATTGCAGGCGTTTCGACGTTCGTAGCGGGTGCTGACTGTTCGATAATGATCGGTGCAGGCGCTTCAACCACAGGCGCAGGCACTGGTTCGGCCACGGCTTCTTCCACAGCGGCAACGACAACGGATGTTTCATCGGGTGCAGCGGTGGCGGCCTCATCGGGGGCTTGCGCAACGCTGGTTTCTTCGGCAACGGCAGGTGCCTCAACAGGGGCGGGGGCCGGTGCTGCGACTTGGGCCGGTGCTTCAACGGGTGCAGGTGCTTCCGTCACAGTTGCTGTTGGCTGGACCGCAGGGGCCTCATCGCCGCCGCCCATCGTCATGACGCCGACACCTACAAGCAAGGCCACTGCCGCAGCAGACCCCAGCAAAACAGGCATCTTGGATTTCTGCGCCGACGCTGGTTTGGCGGCTGGCTTGCCAGCGTCCTTGGCGGGTTTCGACGCGGGATTCAGCGGTGTGACATTGCCATCAAGGCCGTCCATGAAGCGGATCCAGTCTTTGGCCGACTGCACGCGATCTTTTGGCAATACGGCAAGGGCCTGATCCAACGCCTTCAAGAAGTTGTCGTCATAATCGGAGAAACGCCCGACAATCGGCTGATAAGGATCGCTGTCGCCGGATGCGATGGCGGCCAGACGCGCCTGCGAGTTCGGCGGCACATCACCGGTGATCAGATGGTGGAACGAAGCCGCCAGCGCATAAAGGTCACTGCTCGGGCTTTGTTCGGACCCGGCGATGTAGAATTCTTGCGGCGAATAGCCGTCTTTGACCACGCGCAACGCCGACAGGACGCGGCTTTGCTTGGTGGCTTCTTCACGCGCGGCACCAAAGTCGATCAAAACGGGGTGGAAGTCCTGATTGATCAGAATGTTGTCGGGCGAGATATCACGGTGCAGGATGCCCTGATCGTGGATAAAGCCGACAGCGCCCAAGACTTCTTTCAGGATCGTTTTGGTTTGCGCGGGTGACAGAGTGCTGTTGGGATCTTCGATGGTATCCAGAAGGTCGCGCCCTTCGACATAATCCAGAGCCATGTAGGCCGTGTCATTGTCTTCGAACACATGGTGCACGCCAACGATATTCGGATGGTCCAGCTTTGCGAGGCTGCGCGCCTCTTGCACGAACAGGCGAACGATCGACTGCAATTCATTCTGGTGCGCACGCGAACGGGCCTGCACGACATAGCGGCTGCGGCGGCAGAACGCGCCGGGAAAACATTCCTTGATGACGACCTTACGATCCAGACTGTCACGGGCAAGGTACGTGATGCCAAAACCACCGGCATTCAGAAAGCTTTCGATGGTGTACTGACCGTGCATCAGCTTTGTGCCCGGTTTCAGCTCGTCGACAAAGCCGTCTCTATCGTCGGTATTATCTTTCGGTTGCGCCTTGGCCATTTGAAAGTTCCAGTATCAGATAGTTGATTGCCGCATGTAAATCCTGCGGGTTGCTCTAGTAGGTCTCATTCAAATTAGGCCAAAAAGTGACGCTAACTTGTTGTTTCGTGGCTCTTAATCTGAGAGTTTCGGCGTTATTATCATGCATTCCGGAAACAGTAAGTAGCGAAATTCTGCCGAAAATCCCTTTTTTTTAAAGAAAATGCATGAGTTTGTGGCCAATATGTGATGGGCGTAAAGATGGCACCGTTTTTTGCATTTTTTTCACAGTTATTTACAGTTTCGGAGATGTAAGCGGCGCGAGTTGCCCGATTCTTGCGCAGGTTCTGTCCCGATTCTATCGGTACGCACGGCACGAGAACCCGCATTTGCCGACCTCACCCCTTTGCGAGGAACATTTCTGATTGTTTCCAGAAGCCATCTTGTTGCTGTCGTCGCAAAGATGCAGATTGTGATCCTTGCTTGAAGGAAGAATTGCGATGCGGGTGTTTATCAATGGGTTTGGCCGAATCGGGCGCACCATGTTGCGTGCTCATGCGGCGGGCGGTTGGCCCGAGATCGAAATCGTCGGGATCAACGACATTGCCGACCCTGAGCTTTGCGCACATCTGTTTGCCTATGACAGTGTCTTTGGTCCTTTTGCCGGTCAGGTCGCCTATGTCGACGGGGTCCTTGTCGTAAATGGCCAGCCAATCCCCATGACCCGAGAGGCGGACATCAGCAATGTTGATCTTGCCGGTGTCGACGTCCTGCTGGAATGCACGGGCAAAGCCGACACGCGCGATGTTGCCACACGCGGATTGCAGGCAGGTGCTGGTCGGGTTCTGATCTCGGGACCCTCAAAGGCGGCGGATCTGACCGTGGTGCTGGGCGCGAATGATGCGGAACTTGCCGATCAGCCGGTGGTATCGAACGCATCATGCACGACCAACGCGCTTGCCCCTCTGGTGCGCCTGCTTGATGACACGTGGGGTCTCAAGACCGGCTGGATGACAACGATCCATTGCTATACCGGCAGCCAGCCCAGTGTGGATGCCCCGCGCGGTGATATGTTGCGCAGCAGGGCGGCCGCATTGTCGATGGTCCCGACCACGACGTCGGCGCAGCAGCTGCTTAATCAGGTTCTTCCCGATATTGCCGGCCGGATCGAGGCGGCGGCGGTCCGTGTGCCTGTGGCCTCTGTGTCGGCGGTTGATCTGTCGGTGACCCTGGATGCGCAGGTGACGCCTGCCGAGGTGCATGATCTGTTGCGTGCGCAGTCAGGGATTATCGGCTGGACTGACAAGCCGTTGGTTTCGACTGATTTACGCGCGCGCCCCGAAAGCCTGATCGTGTCCTTGCCCGAAACGCGGGTGACGGCGGGCGGGCTGGTGCGCATCTTTGGCTGGTATGACAACGAATGGGGGTTTTCATGCCGGATGCTGGATGTGGCAATGCGGATGGCGGAACGTTAGCCCTTTCCTGATCGGCATTGCGTGCTAAATCACCGAGCCCAAGCCAAAGGTGCCCTCATGTCAGCGATCGTATCCGTGAAAAACCTGCGAAAGGCCTATGCCGACAGCTTCGAGGCCCTGAAGTCGGTCAGTCTCGAAATTGAAGAGGGTGAAATCCTTGCCCTCTTGGGGCCGAACGGCGCTGGCAAGACGACGCTGATCTCGACCATCTGCGGCATCACGGTTCCCACAAGCGGCAGCGTCGAAGTCGGCGGGCACGACACGCAAACCGCGTTCCGCAAGGCGCGCGGTCTGATCGGTCTGGTTCCGCAAGAGGTCAATCTTGAACCGTTCGAAACAGTGATAAGCACGGTAAGGTTTTCGCGCGGTGTCTTTGGCAAGCCACGCAATGACGCCCTGATCGAGGATATTCTGAAAAAGTTGTCCCTGTACGACAAGAAGGACAGCAAGATCATGATGCTGTCCGGCGGTATGAAACGGCGTGTTCTGATCGCCAAGGCGCTAAGCCATGAACCACAGGTCCTGTTCCTTGACGAACCGACCGCTGGCGTCGATGTCGAACTGCGCAAGGACATGTGGGATGTCGTGGCTGATCTGAAGGCCTCTGGCGTCACCATCATCCTGACCACCCACTACATCGAAGAGGCCGAAGCCATCGCCGACCGCATCGGTGTGATCAACAAAGGCGAAATCCTGCTTGTGCAGGATAAGGCCGATCTGATGGCGCAGATGGGCAAAAAGCAGCTGAAGATCGAACTGGCAGAGCCCGCGCAAGAAATCCCGCAGGCCTTGGCAGGGTATGATCTGGTGCGCGCCGACGACGGGCTGAGCGTGACCTACACCTACGACACCACAGGTGAACGCACCGGAATCACGACTTTGCTGCGCGATCTGCAAGAAGCGGGGCTTCAAATGAAAGACATCCAGACCCAGCAAAGCAGTCTGGAAGACATTTTTGTCGGGATTGTAAAGGAAACAGCATGAACCTGAACGCAGTCATGACAATCTATCTGTTTGAAATGCGGCGGTTTTTCCGCACCATGACCCAAAGCATCGTGTCGCCGGTCCTGTCCACATCGCTTTATTTCGTGGTCTTCGGTGCTGCGATCGGCAGCCGGATCGACGAGGTCGAAGGCGTCAGCTATGGCGCGTTTATCGTGCCGGGGTTGATCATGTTGTCTGTCATGACGCAGGCCACATCAAACGCCAGCTTTGGCATCTACTTTCCGAAATTCATCGGCACCATCTATGAATTGCTGTCGGCACCCGTGAATTTTCTGGAGATCGTCGCAGGCTATGTCGGCGCAGCCGCTACCAAAGCGCTGTTCATCGGGGTCATCATTCTGGTCACGGCATTCTTCTTCGTTGATATCCAGATTGCGCATCCCTTCGCGATGCTGGCGTTCCTTGTCCTGACCTGCGTCAGTTTTGCATTGCTGGGGTTCATCATCGGCATCTGGGCAGGCAATTTCGAGCAACTGCAATTGATCCCGCTTTTAATCATCACACCTTTGGTCTTTCTGGGTGGGTCATTCTATTCCATCACGATGCTGCCGCCTGTCTGGCAAACGATTACGATGTTCAATCCGGTCGTCTACCTGATCAGTGGCTTTCGCTGGTCTTTCTTCGGTACGGCCGATGTGGGCATCGGTATCTCGCTTTTCGCCATTGCGCTGTTCACGGCGATTTGTCTGGGCATCATCTGGTGGATCTTCCGCACTGGGTGGCGGATCAGGCAATAACACTTGCGGGACCGCGGGAACGGCATAGATAGTGAGATATGAAACGCTTTATCCCCTTTATCAAATCTGACCCTTTTGTTGCCGTGATCCGGTTGCAGGGGGCGATTGTGAATTCCGGTCGTGGTCTGGACAATCCCAGCCTTGCGCCGCTCATCGAAAAAGCCTTTTCAAAAGGCAAACCCGCTGCCGTCGCACTTGAGATCAACTGCCCCGGTGGGTCGCCTGTGCAGTCGTCGCTGATTGCGTCACGCATCCGGCGGTTGGCTGACGAAAAGAAAATCCCCGTCTTTGCCTTCGTCGAGGACGTCGCGACCTCTGGCGGTTACTGGCTGGCCTGCGCGGCGGATGAAATTTACGTGGATAGCTGTTCGATCACCGGTTCCATCGGCGTGATCAGCGCGGGCTTTGGCGTGCCAAACGCAATTGAAAAGCTGGGCGTCGAACGGCGCGTGCATACGGCGGGCAAATCCAAATCCATGATGGACCCGTTCAAGCCGGAAAAACCGGCGGATGTGAAAAAGCTCAAAGGGTGGCTGGAAGACCTGCACGCGACGTTCATCGACTACGTGAAATCGCGGCGCGGTACAAAGCTTGCAGACAACCCCGACCTGTTCACGGGCGAGGTCTATATCGGCCAAAAGGGCGTGGACGAGGGACTTGCCGACGGCATCGGCCATCTTGCGCCGGTGATGAAAGACCGCTTTGGCGACAAGGTCCGGTTCCGGCGCTATGAACAACGCAGGCCCTTGCTGTCACGCTTTGGCGCGCAATTCGTGGATGACGCGGTCGCGGGCATCGAGGAACGGGCCGCATTTGCAAGGTTCGGCCTGTGATCATCAAAGCAATCTTCATCTTTCTGGCCTTCATGCTGGTGCTGGCGATCTTCGGCAAACTGCGGTTTCCCGGACAGGCCCGTCTTGCGCAGGCCAAATGCCCGAAATGCCTGCGCTACCGGATCGGCAAAGGCCCCTGCCAATGCGAGAAACCCCGTAAATGAGGGCGCTTGTTACAGGTGCGGGCGCGCGGTTGGGTCAGGCGATGGCGCTTTATCTGGGGCAGCGTGGCTATGACGTCGCTGTGCATTACGCCGGATCAGAGGCCGGTGCGCAGGAAACGGTTGCGCGGCTTGAGGCCTTGGGGCGTCAGGCCGTCGCATTACAGGCCGATCTGCTGGACGAAGACGCGGCACAAGCGCTTGTTGGGCGCGCCACGGACGCGCTGGGCGGTCCGCTGACGTGCCTGATCAACAACGCCTCGATCTTTGAATATGACAATATCGAAACGGGCACCCGCGAAAGCTGGGACCGGCATATGGAATCGAACCTGCGCGCGCCTTTTGTACTGACCCAGGCCTTTGCGGCGCAGGCACCAGAGCCCGCACGCGACGATCAGGACGAACCGTTGGCGCAGGGTCTGGTGGTCAACATGCTGGATCAGCGTATCCACAAATTGACGCCGGAATTCATGAGCTACACAATCGCGAAAATGGGCCTGTGGGCCATGACGCGCACCACAGCGCAGGCGCTGGCACCGAAAGTGCGGGTCAACGGCATCGGTCCCGGCCCCACATTGCAGGGGCACCGGCAAAGCAAAGAGCATTTCGACAAACAACGCGCCGCAACTATGCTCAAGCGGGGTGCGAATCCTGCAGATATCACCGCAGCGCTGGGTTATTTTCTGGATGCACCGGCCATCACGGGCCAAATGCTGGCGGTAGACGGCGGGCAGCATCTGGCTTGGCAAACGCCGGATGTGCTTGGCGTTGAGTGACATTCGCGGAAAGTTGTGCACCTGCGCTGTCAAGTGTTCACAAAAGCTTTACAAACCATAGTGTTATCAATGCGTTAACGCGGCATTAATAAAAATATCGTTTAAAAACAATGACTTGATCCACCGCCTAAAAAGTAGGCAAGTTGACGAAGTCAGCCGAAAACAAGGAAAAATTCCCGCTCACCAAGATTAACCCACGGAGTTATCCACAGAAACGGTGGATGCCTTTCCTCTTGTCCTTGGTGCGTTACCATTGCAGCCAATCAAAGAATCACAGACCGCCCCCATGACTGACGCGCCACCCAAAAACGGATACGACATTATCCATGATTATCTGCGCACGCTGGACGCTTCGCCCGGTGTTTACCGGATGCTCGATGCGGATAGTCGTGTCCTTTACGTAGGCAAGGCGCGCAACCTGAAGGCGCGTGTCAGCAGTTATGCCCGTCCCGGCACGCATTCACCCCGCATCACGCGCATGATCCGCGAAACAGCGTCTATGATGTTCCTGACCACGCGCACCGAGACCGAAGCGCTGCTGCTTGAGCAGAACCTGATCAAACAGTTGAAGCCGCGCTATAATGTCTTGCTGCGCGACGACAAATCCTTCCCCAATATTCTGGTCACCAAGGATCATGCCTTTCCGATGATCAAAAAGCATCGCGGGGCCAAAAAGCAGAAAGGCAACTATTATGGTCCCTTCGCGGGTGCGGGTGCGGTCAACCGTACCCTGAACCAACTTCAACGTGTGTTTCTGCTGCGTAACTGTTCGGACAGTGACTTTGAAACCCGCACGCGGCCTTGCCTGCAATATCAGATCAAGCGCTGCTCTGGTCCTTGCTGCGGTCTGATCTCAGAGGCGGATTACGCGGCAACGGTCGCGGACGCTGAAAAGTTCCTGCAAGGCCGCACAAAAGGCATTCAGGAGGCGCTGGCAAAACAGATGCAAGCGGCCAGCGAAGCCATGGAGTTCGAGCGCGCGGCGGCATTGCGCGACCGGATCAAAGCCCTGACGCAGGTCCAGACCGCCCAAGGCATCAACCCGCAAAGCACGCCAGAGGCAGACGTGGTCGCGCTGCACCGTGATGGCGGGCAGGCCTGTGTGCAGGTCTTTTTCATTCGTGCCAATCAGAACTGGGGCAACCACGACTATTATCCGCGCATTAGCGGGGACGAAGACCCGTCCGAAGTTATGGAAGCCTTTGTCGGCCAGTTCTACAGCACGCGCGAACCGCCCAAGATGCTGATCCTGTCGCATGGACTTGATAGCGACGATCTGATGGCGGACGCCTTGGCGGAAAAGGCCGGTCGCAAGGTTGAAA
>JBFEQR010000008.1:0-15853 GCA_041549425.1 Yoonia sp.
CAGATCATCCAACGCGGCCTCGATCCCGCTCAGGTCGGGGTCGGTCCGGTTTGCGATCTGGTCTTGCAGTGATGAAATCGCGGTTGCCTGGGACGCAAGGCGGTTTGCCAAGCTGTCGTCGGGCTGCGGCGCGGTAAATGTCGCCACCGCAAAGCCGATCACACCGGCAACAAGCCCACCCAAGGCAAGCGGCAAAAAGCCGGTCTGCTTGGCAGGTGCAGGGGAAGCAGGCTGTGATGTCTCTGCGATAGGCGCGGGTTTCGGCTCTTGAACGGGCGGCGGTGTTGGCGCGGGTTTTTCGGCGGGTTCCGCGGCTTTGGGGTAAACCTCTGCCGGAATGGCATCGACAACAGGTCCGGAAGCAACCACCGATTCGGCGGGCGCAGGCGCTTCATCCGTTGTTTTTTTCGGTTTTGCTGGGGTCTTTCGACCTTTGGCTGGCTGTTTTGCCACGTTATCACCCTCTTCGCGCCGCTACCCGCAAGACTTGTGGGTCAGCGTTGATACTATCCCGCCTGAGCAGGACCCTCAAGCGATCCGCCCGCTGCGGCCAAAGCCGACAGAACCGCCTCTAACATGGCCGACGCATCAGGTCCGGCCGTCACGGTGACGCGCAAACCAAGCGCCGGATCAATCGCATCTGCCACTGCATCGCTTAATGCGATGGCATGGACCGGTGCCGTAAAAGGCCCTTGTTCACTTAATATGGTGCTGCTGCGCGGGGAAAACAGGGGTAAAACGACGGGCGTATCGGCACAAAGCGCCGATTGAGCCTGCGCCGAAAGCTGGCAGGCCTTTTGATCATAGGCAATCACGTCGGCGCAGTGCAGGCCTGCTTGGTTCAGCCGCGACGCTACGTCACCGCGCGCATGTTTGCCGCGAATATGTGCAAGCCTGCCTGTTGGATGGGCATTAATCAGCTTTGCGACTAGCCCGTCCGCGTCCCCCGGACCGATGACTGACGCAAAACCGGCCTCTTTCGCCACCTCTGCGGTCTTTGCCCCGACGCACCATGCCGTCATGCCCGCGCGCAAACCCAAGTTGCGCGCGGCATGCACGCCATTGGCCGAGGTAAAGATCACCATATCTGCATCCGGCATTTCCGCCGCAACAGGCACAATTTCGATCAGAGGGGCAATAATCACATCCAAGGGGCGCGCCCAAGCCGACGCGACCTTGGCCGCAAAGCTTTCACTTTGCGCAAGCGGGCGGGTCAGGATTAGGGTGGGCGTCATCAGGGCACCATTGTTTGCGCGCCTGCCCAGTGTTACCTGCGAAAGACAGACACGCAACCGGAAGCATTATGACACGCCCCCTTACCCTTCTTGGCATCGAAAGCAGCTGCGATGATACCGCAGCCGCTGTGGTGCAAGGTCGCGACGTGCGCGCATCGGTCGTTTACGGGCAAACATCGCTGCACGCCGAATTCGGCGGCGTTGTGCCGGAAATCGCCGCGCGGGCCCATGCCGAAAAGCTGGACCACTGCATCGAAGAAGCGCTGGCGGCAGCGGGTGCCACATTGCAAACCCTCGACGCGATCGCCGTGACCGCAGGGCCGGGTCTGATCGGCGGCGTTTTGTCGGGTGTGATGTGCGCCAAGGGATTGTCGGCGGCGACGGGTCTGCCCCTGATCGGGGTCAACCATCTGGCAGGGCACGCGTTGACCCCGCGCCTGACCGATGCAGTGGCTTATCCCTATCTGATGCTTTTGGTGTCCGGCGGGCATTGCCAGTTCCTGATCGTCCATGGCCATGACCGGTTCGAACGGATCGGCGGCACAATTGACGACGCCCCGGGCGAGGCATTTGACAAAACCGCCCGCCTGCTGGGGCTGCCCCAGCCGGGGGGGCCATCGGTAGAACAGGCAGCCCTGACTGGTGATCCAGCGCGCTTTGATTTTCCCCGCCCGCTGCTCAACCGGCCCGGATGCGATATGTCTTTTTCGGGCCTCAAGACCGCGATCTTGCGGGCGCGTGATGCCATTGTCAGCGCACAAGGCGGCCTGACACCGCTGGATCAGGCGGACCTGAGCGCCAGTTTCCAAGCCGCAGTCACTGCCGTGCTGATCGAAAAGACACGCCGCGCGTTCGAGATCTATCAGCAATACAGCCCCGTCACCCCGAGCTTTGCGATTGCTGGCGGTGTTGCCGCAAACACGACCATCCGTCAGGGGCTGCTGGCGCTTTGCGCCAGATACGACACGGCCTTCATTGCACCACCGCTGCGGCTTTGTACCGACAATGCGGCGATGATTGCCTATGCCGGTCTTGAAAAAATGGCTGCTGGCGGCATTGATGACCTGACTTTGTCAGCGCGTCCGCGCTGGCCTTTGGATCACCGTGCAGCGCCCCTTTTGGGGTCAGGCAAGAAAGGGGCAAAGGCGTGACAATCGGCATTGCAGGCGGCGGGGCTTTTGGCACCGCATTGGGTATCGCGCTGGCGCTTGACGGCAACCCCGTGCAGCTTTGGGCGCGCAACGATTCGGCCGCAAAGGCGATGCAGGCCACCCGCACAAATCCCAAACTGCCCGACGTGACATTGCCCCCGAATATCACCTGTTCGGCTGTGTTAGAGCCGCTTTTTGCCTGTGACACGATCCTGCTGGCGATCCCTGCGCAAACCTTGCCCGCCTTTCTGAATGCCCATGCAGACGCGTTGGCGGACAAGACACTTGTGGCCTGTTGCAAAGGGATTGACCTTGAACGCATGACAGGGCCAGCCAGCACAATTGCCGATCTGGTGCCCAGCGCCACACCTGCGATGCTGACGGGTCCCAGCTTTGCAGCCGATATCGCCCGCGGCCTGCCCACGGCGCTGACGCTGGCCTGTCAGGACGAAGCAGAGGGTGAACGCCTGCAAACCATGCTTTCAACCGCCAGCCTGCGCCTTTACCGCACCACCGATACGATCGGGGCGGAACTGGGCGGGGCGCTCAAGAATGTGATGGCGATTGCCTCTGGCGTCGCTATGGGCGCGCGGCTGGGTGAAAGCGCCCGTGCGGCGCTGATCACCCGTGGCTTTCCCGAAATGCAACGTCTGGCGCTGGCGCTTGGGGCGCAGCCCGAAACACTGTCGGGCCTGTCGGGCCTTGGTGATCTGGTGCTGACCTGCACATCGGACCAGTCGCGCAACTATCGCTACGGCTTTGCCCTCGGACGCGGAGAGGCGTTTGACGCCGAAACCACCGTCGAAGGGGCCGCCACCGCACGCGCGGTGCGCCAGTTGGCAGGCAAGCTGGGACTTGATATGCCGATCTGCACGGTTGTTGCCGACCTGACAACCGGCACCACAGATGTGCCCACAGCCCTGAACGCGCTTTTGTCGCGCCCATTGAAGGAAGAATAGATGCGCTTTGCCCTGATGACCAAAGACAAACCCGGTGCCCTGCAAACCCGCATGGATAACCGCGAGGCCCACCTTGCCTATATCGCCGAAACCGATGTGGTCGAAATGGCGGGGCCGGTGCTGGATGATGACGGGCAGATGTGCGGATCACTGATCGTGCTGGAGGTGGCCGACATGGCAGCAGCACAGGCATGGGCCGACAACGACCCCTACGCCAAGGCGGGCCTGTTCAGCGACGTCACCCTGCGCGCATGGAAAAAGGTAATCGGCTGATGGCCTATTGGCTGTTCAAATCGGAACCGGATGTCTGGGGCTGGGATGCGCAGGTCGCCAAGGGCGATGCCGGCGAACAATGGGACGGCGTGCGTAACTATCAGGCGCGCAACTTTATGCGAGCGATGAAGCTGGGCGACAAGGGCTTCTTTTATCATTCCCGCACCGGCCTCGAGATTGTGGGCATTGTCGAAGTCTGCGCAGAGGCGCACCCCGACAGCACCACCGATGATGACCGCTGGGACTGCGTCGATGTCAAAGCGGTCCGCCCCTTCAAACGCCCTGTCACGCTTGAAGAAATCAAGGCCGAACCACGGCTGGCTGATATGGTCCTTGTGAAAAATTCGCGGCTGTCGGTGCAACCGGTCACGGAGGCCGAATGGCGGTTGATCTGCGAGATGGGTCAGACAGAACCCTAGCGTCATCAACCCTCTTGTTGCACAGTGAGGTCATCAACCGCGTCAACGGGAGAGGGACAAATGGGTTTGATATCCGTCATCGTCGCGGCGTTTGCCGCCTTTGTGTTCGGGGCCGTCTACTACATGGTGCTTGCCAAGCCCTGGATGGCAGCAGCGGGGATTGCCGTCGGGCCGGACGGGAAACCGGCCAACAACGTCGGGCCGACGCCCTATATCGTGTCGTTCATTTGCATCATTCTGGTGGCGGGCATGATGCGACACAGCTTTGCACTGTCGGGCATTGATACCGTCGGCAAGGGTTTCATGTCCGGCTTGGGGATCGGATTGTTCTTCATCACGCCGTGGATTTTCATCAACACCGGATATTCGGATCGCCCTTGGAAGCTGGCGGTGATCGACGGCGGATATGCGACCTGTGCCACAGCCATTATCGGCATCATCCTGACCGCGATATAAAAAGGGTCCGGACCATGTCCGAACCCTTTTACCCCCACGTGCTCCAACTCCACCACACGTGTTCGTATCTCTGGTTCAGACCGTTCTGGCCGTCTTGTTTTTGTACATGGCTGATGCGGCCCAGCGCAAATAATTAGACCTTCAAAAGAAGTTAAAATACTGCGCAATCTGGACTTAAAACGCAAAACGCCCACCAAAGCAGGCGGGCGTCAAAAACAGTTGAGAGCTGCCGCCTAGCCGTAAATGGCTTCTTTCCCAAAGTGTTTTGTCAGCATGTAATAGACAACAGCGCGGTATTTGTTCCGCTCGGACTGTCCGTATGTGTCCAGTACAGAGGCAATCGCGCTATCAAGTTCGGGGCTGTCCTTCATGCCAAGTTTCTTCATGAGAAAGTTGTTCTTGACGGTTTCCAATTCAGCAGGCTGGCTGGCTGCCACGGTCGAGGCGTCTGCATTGTAAATCGCTGGACCGCACCCGATTGTCACCTTTGTCAACAGGTCCATGTCTGGCGTCATGCCACACTTGTTTTTCAGGTCGTCCGCGTACTTTGCAATCAAATCGTCTCTTTTACCCATGAGAATGTCCCCGCTGTTAAAGTTGTTTTTATCGCGCGACCAGATGTGCCGCGTCAGGGGCACGTTAAAGTGACAGGCAACAAAACGTAAAGAAAAAAGGCTTCCAAGCAGCAAAATTTCGCTGCGTCCGACCACCTGAAACAGATCGGCAAGATCCCGCCTTGATTTTTGTCAACGCCCGCAAGGGTCCTTTACCTAGATGCTTGGCCCATGCGGTTCCGCCTGATGGAACCGTCCTCATCACAAGCAGAAAAAGGAATAGGCTATGAATATGAAACATTTTCTTCTCGCAGCAGTTCTGACTGCTGTTCCCGCTGGCGCCTTCGCGCAAAACTGGACAGGTCCCTACGCGGGCGTTCAGGCTGGCGGTTCCGATATTGACGTAGATGGTACTTCGCCGCTGACGGGCAATGGCCCTTCATACGGTCTTTTTGCGGGCTACAATATGCAAAACGGCGCGATGGTTTTCGGCGGAGAGATTGATTACGACGTCACCGAATATGACATTGGCGACGGCACAGCCGAGATCGATTCCACCACGCGCCTGAAGGGGCGTATCGGCACAAATGTTGGGCCCGGTTTGGTCTACGGGACCGGCGGCGTTGTCTGGGCCACTTCACCCGAACTGGGCGATGACTCGGGTTATTTTCTTGGTCTGGGTTACGAAGCGAAGGTCACGCCAAACACGGTTCTCGGTGCAGAACTGCTGCAGCATGAATTCGACAACTACAACGACGACGGGCTGGATGTGAGCGTCACGACGCTCAAGGCCCGTCTGGCATTCAGTTTCTGACCGTGCCGCAGGTTGGCGAAATGCGATGGCGCGTGCAGCTTGTCCGCGCCACCCCATCAACGGCATAATCCCCACCCGCGCGATTGCAGATGGAAGTGGTCTGCATGCAGGCGGTTGTAATCTGGTGAAAGCGTCAGGTTGAACCACTCGCAGGCCCCGTTACGCACGGTGCGCAGGAATGTTGCCTTTTGTCCGGTGCCCGCCCAATCATCCAGCAGACTGATCCTTGTCCCGTCCACCAGATCAAAGCCGGTGATATCAATGGCATCGGCGGTGGCATGTGTGCTCATCCGCGTTGATGGACCGGCTATCGTGCGCATGGCGCGGCAGTTGTAGCTGCCGATCTGTCTGATCCGGGCCACCGGCGAACCAAGCAACCGTTCCGCTGCGGGTTGCACGCTGTGGCGTTCCCACATCGCCATGCGCAACGCGATGGCGCAGCGGGTTTCAACCGGCGCCACGCTTGCATCGGCCAAACCCCGCAGCAAGACACGATCACGCACAAAACACTGCGCCGTCTCTTCCAGCGGTTCAAGCGGCGTAACAGCGGCGAAATCCGCAAGCGCCGTCAGGCATTTGTCAAAATCCCCCGCTGCGCGCCCCAGTTTCCAGGGGGTCAATGGTGTGACGGGATCACTGATCACCAGATCGCGTGTCGGGTTCCATGCGCGCGGCAAGGGCGTGTCGGAATGCATCAGCGCCTGATACCCCGCAAAGGCCACGGCTGCCGCAAACGAAAACGCAGCCAGTCCGCGGATGACAGCCCGACTGCGTTCAGTCTTGTTGCGTTTTTGCCGCGCGGCATCCTTCGCCATTTGCTGACGTCGGGCATGCCGCATGGGTGTTTAGTACCGGTAGTGTTCTGGCTTGAACGGCCCTTCGACGGTGACGCCGATGTAATCGGCCTGCTCTTTCTTCAGCTCGGTCAGTTTGACGCCGATCCGTGCCAGATGCAGGCGGGCGACCTTTTCATCCAGATGCTTGGGCAGAATATGCACGCCGACCGCATAGGCAGCGCTATTGTTCCACAGTTCCATCTGCGCCAGCACCTGATTGGTGAAGGATGCAGACATCACGAACGAAGGGTGCCCCGTTGCGTTACCAAGGTTCAAAAGACGCCCTTCGGACAACAGGATCAGACGGTTGCCCGATGGCATCTCGATCATGTCGACCTGTTCTTTGATATTGGTCCACTTGTGGTTTTTCAGCGCGGCAACCTGAATTTCATTGTCGAAGTGGCCGATGTTGCCGACAATCGCCATATCCTTCATCTCGCGCATATGCTCGATCCGGATGACGTCCTTGTTGCCCGTTGTGCTGATGAAGATATCGGCGCTGTCCAGCACATCCTCTAGCAAGACAACCTCGAACCCGTCCATGGCGGCCTGCAAGGCGCAGATCGGGTCAACTTCGGTGACTTTGACGCGCGCGCCCGCACCCGCCAAAGACGCGGCAGAGCCTTTGCCCACATCGCCATAACCGCAGACAACCGCGACTTTACCAGCCATCATCGTGTCGGTCGCGCGGCGGATGCCATCGACCAGCGATTCCTTGCAGCCGTATTTGTTGTCGAACTTCGACTTGGTCACGCTGTCGTTCACGTTGATCGCGGGGAAAGGCAGTTGGCCGTTCTTGTGCAGGTCATAAAGACGGTGCACGCCGGTTGTTGTTTCTTCCGATACGCCCTTGATTGCGTCGCGGGTCTTGGTGAACCAGCCGGGGCTTGCTGCCATGCGTTTGGCGATCTGCGCCTTGATCACGGCCTCTTCTTCGGACTGGGGAACGGGGATAATCTCCTCTCCCGCTTCGGCGCGCGCGCCCAACAGAACGTAAAGCGTTGCATCGCCGCCATCGTCCAGAATCATGTTCGGCCCGTCAGGGAACATGAAGGATTTGTCGAGATAGTCCCAATGTTCTTCCAGCGATTGACCCTTGATCGCAAAGACAGGTGTGCCGCCCGCCGCAATCGCCGCCGCCGCATGATCCTGCGTCGAGAAGATGTTGCACGACGCCCAGCGCACATCTGCGCCCAATTCCACCAGCGTTTCGATCAGAACAGCCGTCTGGATCGTCATGTGCAGCGATCCCACGATGCGGGCACCTTTCAGGGGCTGCTTTTCACCATACTCTTCGCGCAGGGCCATCAGGCCCGGCATTTCTGTTTCGGCGATATCCAGTTCCTTGCGGCCATAGGCGGCGAGGTTGATATCTTTGACGATGTAATCTTGCATTGCGGCCTCCTGCGGCGCGGTTAACCTTGTTGCCGCGCTCATAGCAGGGCGGGCGCGGGGCGACAATGGGACCGATGTCGCAGCGGTTTTCATGCCATAGGCCGCAATCCCTAATACTTCAAAAACGCGGGAAGGTTTACGCGACGCGCTGGCCCATTTATGCCGTTTGCAGGAACGCAAAGGACACCCTCATGGCCAAGACCCAACCCAGAGCATGGCAACGAATGCTGTCGGGACGCAGGCTTGATCTGCTGGACCCCACGCCAATGGATATCGAGATCGAGGACATCGCCCACGGTCTTGCTTTTGTCGCGCGCTGGAACGGGCAGACAAAGGGCGATTTCGCCTATTCGGTTGCCGAACATTCGCTGCTTGTGACCGATATCTTTGCACAGCAATATCCCAAGGCGCCGGTCAAATGGCAGTTGGCGGCGTTGCTCCACGATGCGCCCGAATACGTCATCGGCGACATGATCAGCCCCGTGAAAGCGGCAATTGGCGCGGGCTACGGTACTCTGGACGACCGTTTGACGGCTGCGATCCATCTACGGTTCGGCCTGCCCGCACAAATCCCCGCGACGGTGAAGCGGCAGATCAAGAAAGCGGACAAACTGTCGGCGTGGCTGGAAGCGGTGCAAATCGCGGGGTTCAGCGTGGCAGAGGCGGACAAGTTCTTCGGCAAGGCCGACCGCGCGCTTGCCGAGCAACTGGCAATCAAACTGCGCCCGCCGGTGGTGGTGCGCGATGCCTTTACCGCGCGATATCAAGCGCTGAGTACGCAATAAGCACATTCAACACATATTTAATCTATATCCACGAAGACTGTCCCGACGATAGGACAGGAATCGTTTGATGCACAGGGTGCGGGGCAAATTCAGGCAAGGCGTCGCGCGACTGGCGCGGCGCAATCCGGCACAACTGTGGGTGCACTACCTGCTTTGCGTGATCCTGTTTCTTATTCTGGTCTTCACGACATACCTGCTGAACACGGCGATGATCCAGGGTAGCGTTGCAGCATCCGAAGGGGTCTTGAAAAGCAATCAGCAGGCCCATCTGACGCGCGATCTGATACAACAGGCAGGGGCGCTTGATCTTGACGATACACTGGCCGTCAGGCGGTACAGCAAAGCCATCCAGACAATCAGCGTCAATCACGTCGAACTGACAGCAAAACAAGACCTTTCCGATGCCTTGCACACACATCTTTTTGGCCCGCCGCAACCGCTTGACAGCCGGATGCGTGAATTCATTTCGCTGGCGCTGAAAATTCCCGATAGCCCACCGCAGGCACGCGCTGTGGTCGTCGACAAACTGAATACGCTTTACTATGGCCGTGCATTGCACGGCGATCTTTTGTATGCCGCAGTGCTCTTTGCCCGCGAGGTCGAAGAGAGGGCCATTTATCACAAAAAGCTCAAGCTTCTGCTTTTGGGTGTATCGCTGGTGATCCTGCTTCTTGAGGTGGCGTTTGTCTTTTTGCCAACGAAACGGGCCATCGAAACAAGAATCGTGCGCATGAAGCGTCAGACCAAGGTCCTGCGCCTTTCCAGAGCGCGATTGAAACAGGTGAACGCAAAGCTGGAGCATCTGCTTCACCATGACACGCTGACGGGGTTGCCCAATCGCACCTATCTGGCGACGTCACTGGGTGGCGCGATAACACGACGAAAGGCGTCATCGTGGCATGTGTTTCTGGTGGGTTTGGACGACTTCAAGACGGTCAATGACGTAATGGGGCATGACGTGGGCGACGCCGTGTTGATTGCAGTTAGCGCCGCTTTGAAAGACTGCCTGAACTACGATGATCTGGTCGCACGTGTCGGCGGCGACGAATTTGTTCTGGTCACCGATGAGGCCTGTGATTCCGTTTTGCGACGGATCAAGGCAACGTTTGAAGAGCCATTTCAGGTCATGGGACGCTCTGTCCCGATTTCTTCCAGTATCGGACATTTGCCCGTTGGCTCCGATTTGCGCAGTCCGATGGATATTGTTGCCGACGCAGAGCTGGCGCTGCAATTTGCCAAGGCGGAAGGGGGGAAACAGTCGCAGGAATTTACCCCTGACCTGCGCAAGAGCCTTGGCATGACGCATGCTTTGCAGTTGAATCTTCAGGATGCCATCCGGAACGGGGAAATCGAACCGTGGTTTCAACCCCAAATAAAACTTGAAGACGGGTCACTTCATGGGGCGGAAGTGTTGGTAAGATGGCGGCACCCGACGCAGGGCGTGCTGACCCCTGACAAATTTCTACCCGCAGCAGAACGCGCCGGACTGATGGTGGAACTGGATCACGTTGTCTGGAAAACTGCGATGCAATTCGCCCAACAATGGGCGCATGACGCCTTGTGGGACCCGTTGATCGGCTTAAACGCCGCCCCCGACACGATTGCCGATCCGCATATGGTGGAACGGTTTCTGCTTTTGCTGCGCAGATCCGGCCTTGGCACCAGTCAGGTCGCGATTGAAGTGCTGGAAACGACACTGATCGACGGCAAGGACGATATTGCCGCCATCAACATCGACAGCCTTGCCGAATGCGGGATCGCGATGGAGCTGGATGATTTCGGCACGGGGTATGCGTCGCTTTCGAAACTCACACAGTTGCCGCTGGCGGGTATCAAGATTGATCGCTCTTTGATTACACCGCTGCCCGATCCGGCTGCAGACAGCGTTTTGCGTGCCATCCTGACCCTGTCCCATGAATTGGGTCTTCATGTTGTGGCCGAAGGCGTGGAAGAGGCCGCGCAGGCCGAACACCTGCAAAAGGCAGGGTGTGGCATAGGTCAGGGCTATGGTTTTGGCAGACCAATGCCCGCCGAAGAGTTCAGGAAATGGTTGTGCCGTCATGCCCTGCGCGCGGTCGATCGCGCCAGTAACAGCGCAGCGGACTTGAGGATCTGACCCGCACACCGTATCTGGGAAGGACACGCCTGCAATAAAGGGATCGCCCATGGCCAACCACCTTTACCAGAATGACCTGCCTGACGGATTGGACCTTGGCCCGATTGTCGCGATTGACTGCGAAACCATGGGGTTGAACCCGCATCGTGACCGCCTGTGCCTGATCCAGATGTCCGGTGGCGACGGCGATTGCCATCTGGTGCAAGTCACCAAAGGCCAGACATCCGCGCCAAACCTGTGCGCCATGCTGGAAAACCCTGCGGTTCTGAAACTGTTCCATTTTGGCCGCTTCGATATCGCCGCACTTCTGAATGCATTTGGCGCGGTGACGCAGCCGGTCTATTGCACCAAAATCGCTTCGAAACTGGTGCGTACCTACACTGATCGCCACGGGCTCAAGACGCTGCTGCAGGATATGGTGGGCGTTGATATCTCGAAACACCAGCAGCAAAGCGACTGGGGCGCACCCGAACTGACCGAGGCGCAACTGGATTACGCCGCATCCGACGTTCTTTATCTGCACCGATTGAAGGAAAAATTCGACACCCTGTTGGCCCGCGAAGGCCGCTCAGAGATCGCGCAATCCTGCTTTGACTTCCTGCCAACCCGCGCCAGACTTGATCTGGAAGGCTGGCCCGAGATGGACATCTTTTCCCACTAATGACAGATCATTCCAAATTTCTGGCAACAGCCAAACGCGTCATCAACGTCGAGGCCGACGCATTGCGCCAACTGGCCGATGGCCTTGACGACAGTTTCGGCCAAGCGGTCGAACTGATCCTGAACGCCAAAGGCCGCGTCATCATCAGCGGCATGGGCAAATCAGGCCATATCGCCCGCAAGATCGCCGCAACCCTTGCCAGCACCGGCACCCCCGCACATTTCGTGCACCCCGCCGAGGCCAGCCACGGTGATCTGGGCATGATGACGCGCGGCGATGTCGTGCTGGTGCTGTCGAATTCCGGCGAAACGCCGGAACTGGCCGATCTGGTCGCCTACACCCGCAGGTTCGCCATCCCCATGATCGGCGTCGCCAGCAGACCGGGCAGCACGCTTTTGCAGCGTGCGGATGTCAGCATCGTCCTGCCCTCACTGGGGGAAGCCTGCGGCACCGGCGTGGTTCCGACAACCTCAACGACAATGACGCTTGCCTTGGGCGATGCCCTCGCGGTCGCATTGATGGAGCATCGCGACTTTACGCCTGAAAATTTCCGCGAATTCCACCCCGGCGGCAAGCTGGGTGCGCAACTGTCGAAAATTGCGGACCTGATGCACACAGGCGACGCCATTCCGCTGGTGCAAGCCACCACCCCGATGAGCGAGACACTGTTGGTGATCAGCCAGAAGGGCTTTGGCGTCGTAGGCGTCACGGACGCCGATCAACGCCTCGTCGGCATTGTCACGGATGGTGATTTGCGCCGTCATATGGACGGTCTGCTGGGCCTGACTGCGCAAGAGGTGATGACAGCCAATCCTGCCACGATGCACCCCGACGCCCTTGCCGAAGAGGCCGTCGCGTTGATGAACACAAAGACAATCACCTGCCTTTTCGCCGTTGACCCCGCAGGCGCGGGAAAGGTCGCTGGCGTGCTGCATATCCACGACTGTTTGCGGGCCGGAATTGTGTAGCAATGGCAGGGGCCGATAATTTCCATTCGCAGCTGGTGGGATGGGCGAAGATCATCCTGCCGCTCAGCGCTTTGGCCCTGTTGTCGATCCTGTTCCTTTTCGCCCGTGACGCGAACGAACCCGATGAAGCGGCCTTTTCCCAAGCCGAAGAGATCGCGCGCGAACAAATGGTCACCGCGCCCAAATTCTCTGGTGTGGCAACCGACGGAAGCGTCATCGTCATCTCTGCGGTATCGGCAAAACCGGACGACACGCGCCCCGACACCGTTCAGGTCGAAGAGGTACGGATGCGGATGGACACAACAGACGGCAGCTTTATCGAGGTGACGGCGGTACTGGGTGAAGTCGACGGCGGGGCGCGCATCGCCAGTTTCCTGGGTCTGGCGCGACTGACCACATCGAACGGCTACGAAATGGAAACAAACGGCTTGGTCGCGGAACTGGACAGCGGCCTTGTGACCTCTGACGGATTGCTGGAAATCCATGCGCCATTCGGCGAATTGACGGCGGGCAAAGTCACTTTTCAGACAGCGACACAGGAAGAAGGGCAACAGATGCTGTTCAGCGACGGGGTCCGCCTGCTATATACTCCGCAAACCCAATGACGAAAGACCAGCGACCAATGATCAGATTGATGGCCCTCATTGCGGCGCTTGTCCTTGGCACAAGTGCCGCCGCGCAAACGAATGTGGCGCTGGGCGGGTTGACCGTTGACACGACAGCCGCGATCGAAGTGACGGCAGAGAGCCTGAAGGTAGATCAGGATACCGCGACTGCGGTGTTTTCCGGTGATGTGGTGATAGGTCAGGGCGATCTGCGCCTGACCGCCGGTGAGGTGACGGTTGTTTACGGCGATGATACAACCGAAATTGCAAAGCTGATCGCGACAGGCGGGGTCACTCTCGTCACCGCC
This sequence comes from Yoonia sp., assembly GCA_041549425.1. GTDB lineage: Bacteria > Pseudomonadota > Alphaproteobacteria > Rhodobacterales > Rhodobacteraceae > Yoonia. Next base: position 13,536 of record JBFEQR010000008.1, read on the forward strand.
ACCGAAGCCGCCGAAGCACAAGAGGCGGACTACGATATCGTCACCGGCCTGCTGACATTGACCGGCGACGTGCTGTTGACCCAAGGCGCCAGCGCCATTTCGGCGGAACGCATGCGGATCAACGTCACCGACGGGACCGCAACGATGGACGGGCGCGTCCGCACTGTTTTGCAACAAGGGGGCAACTGATGGCCCCGACCACCGCCCTTGAGGTCACCGAAGGCGACGTTGGTCTGCGCATCGTCAATCTTCGCAAGAGCTACAACAAGCGGCATGTGATCCGTGACGTCAGCATCACGTTGGGTCGGGGCGAGGTGGTCGCGCTTCTGGGGCCGAACGGGTCGGGCAAGACGACGTGCTTTTACGCCATTGCCGGACTGGTCACCCCCGAAGGCGGAAGCGTGATCATCGACGGTCGCGACGTGACCACAATGCCGATGTATCGCCGCGCGCAGCTTGGCATCGGGTATCTACCGCAGGAAATGTCGATTTTTCGCGGCATGTCCGTCGAAGACAACATCCTGTCCATCCTGCAAATCGCCGTGCCAGACAAGCACCGCCAGCGCGAGCGCCTTGAAGAACTGCTTTCGGAATTCTCGATCGAGCACTTGCGCCGCGCCTCTGCCATGGCGCTTTCAGGCGGCGAAAGACGGCGGGTCGAAATTGCGCGCTGCTTGGCCGCAGGTCCGAAATACGTCCTTTTGGACGAACCATTTGCCGGTGTTGACCCGATTGCAGTGGGTGAAATCCGGCATCTTGTCGCTGATCTGAAAAACCGTGGTATCGGCGTTTTGATTACCGATCACAACGTGCAGGAAACACTGCAAATCGTGGACCGCGCGTATATCCTGCACGACGGGCAGGTCCTTATGAGCGGGACGACCGAAGAAGTGATCAAGGACGACAATGTGCGACGCGTCTACCTTGGGAATAATTTTCGCGTGAACTGATTCTTTTGCCGATCAAGGACGGAGTTCCATTGACAAAGGCCACCGGTTTAGCGCCAACTGTAAGAGATGACACAACCTGAACCTTTCCTGAAATTCATTTCGGTAATTCACCGGATGATGAGGATTAGGAAAATAAAATCAGGGTGTTATCGTATTCAACATCTATGAGAGATCAACCGTTTGCCTGCTTTGGCAGGCCTCAAATTTGATGTCTCATTACCCTACGAAGGAGATACGATGCGTTACCAAATCAGCGGAAAACAGATCGATATTGGCGAGGCACTTCAGACCCACGTCAAAGACCAGCTTGAAGGTATCCTCAGCAAATATGCCGGGCGACCAACCGAAGCTTACGTGGTTTTTTCGAAGTCTGCCCATGAATATGTTTGCGAATCCGTCGTGCATCTTTCAACCGGGCTGAACGCTCAGGCGACCGGAAAAGCGACAGAAATCTATGCCGCCTTCGACGCGAGTTCCGAAAAGATGGACAAGCAGCTCAGACGGTACAAACGACGTCTGAAGGACCACCACAAGGAGCGATCACAGCCAGTTGAACTTTCCGATGCGGGATCATATATCCTCGAATCAAGGGAAGAGACGGAAGATTCAACGCAGAACGACGACGCACCGATCATTGTCGCAGAAATGGAAACGAAAATACCATTGCTGTCGGTTGGTGAAGCCGTGATGCAAATGGAAATTGCGAGCGCACCAGTTCTGGTTTTCAGAAACGAAAAGAACAAAGAAATCAACGTCGTTTATCGGCGTGACGACGGAAACATTGGCTGGGTCGATCCGAAATCATCGGGCTGAACCCGACCGTTTGATGAGAGAGATCGTAGATGCAACTTGGCACTATTCTCAAGCATGATGCAGTAAAGTCGATTGCAGGCTGCACCAGCAAAAAGCGTCTCTTTCATGATTTGGGGGAGCTTGCGGAATCAAGCTATGGCCTCAATGCGACCGACGTTATCGACGCTTTGATCGAACGCGAGGGGCTTGGCCCCACGGGTGTCGGTCAAGGCATCGCCCTGCCGCACGCGCGGCTGCCGGAACTGGACCGTGTGGTTGGCCTTTTCCTGCGTCTTGAAAAGCCCCTGAATTTTGACGCGGTTGACCGCCAGCCCGTTGATCTGGTGTTCGCGCTGCTTGCACCCGAAAATGCCGGTGTTGAGCACCTCAAGGCGCTTGCCTTGGTGTCGCGGACCCTGCGTGATGATGCGGTCTGCGCGAAATTGCGCGCCAATGCGGACGCCAGCACGCTTCACACGATTCTGACAGAAGTACAGGCATCACAAGCGGCCTAATTCGCTCAAATCACAAAAAATACCAAAGTCGCCCCAATGATAATTTCAGTGTGAGGCAAGG